>NZ_JAGRQY010000154.1:0-4830 GCF_018223905.1 Klebsiella sp. 28 | reverse complement strand
TCGCCGCTGTGGCCCGCGCCACGGTGACAGGTACCTTTTACCGTGGCGCGGGCCACAGCGGCGAATTTAGCGAACAAATGGTGCTTCACATAGCTTGATAACGGTAGAGACTCGAGGATCAACAACACCAGATAAGGTCCATCCTTCAGCAGGAAAAACAGCAGATACAGCATGATGCCGAAGCTGACGGTGAAGCCAAAAGTCCCTTTGCCAATCAGAAACGCGCTGCCGGCCAGATACTGACCGCCTTTCAGAGCGGCATCAGAGAGCTGCTGCTGGATCTGCTGCGCGCTATCAAGGTTATGATCGGCGAGGAAGCTTCTGGCCCAGCCGGGGAGATGGGCGAACAGGCTGGCGACCACCGTCGGAAACTGGGTGTCGTTATGCTGCAGTTTGCTGTACACCAGATTGAGCTCGTAGGCCAGCGAGGAGAGAATGATAGCCAGCGGCGTAAAAACGATAAGACAGATAATGACGATGGTCATCAGCGCCGCGAGGCCATTGCGCTCGCCGAGGCGGGTACGGATCTTGTTTTTGACCGGATTAAAAATCACCGCGAGGATCGCAGCCCAAAGGATGGCGGAATAATAGGGTGAGAGAACATCAAAAAAGGCCAGGGTTACAATGAAGACGATAAGGATGAAAAATCCCTTGGTAAGTCCATTAACTCTCATGTTATCCGCTCCTGCTTATGAGTCATACGGTCGAATAATAGATGCTACGACGTAATTTACCATCAGGATAGTCGTACATCTTCACGATACATTGAAGAAAGGGCACAAATTAAGCGAGCGGGCGGCAACAGGGGAAACAGGCATAAAAAAACCAGCCTTAAAAGGCTGGTTTCTGTGGAGTTTTTGGTCGGCACGAGAGGATTTGAACCTCCGACCCCCGACACCCCATGACGGTGCGCTACCAGGCTGCGCTACGTGCCGACGCGTGGGGAACAATATTACCCGTTCCCCAGGCGAATGCAAGCGGGTCACGCGCGATTGATTCATAATTAATCAATCAGTTAGCGATAAAGCGTTTTTCGTCAGTCAGGACCTGCAGCAACAGGCTGAGCTGCGGTTTCTGATCTTTAATTTTCTCGCCGTCGCGGCTCCAGGTGGTATAGGTGCCGTTATGGTTGAGGACCACGGTGATGGTCGGGGTGGTGATGGCCAGCGTATCGCCGTTGGCCGCGGTGACCCAGTTACGACGCCGCGCGGCGCTGAACAGATCTTCTCCCTGCGAGTACTCATTGGCCGGCGTCGAAACGTGAAGCAGGCGCTGCATCAGCGTAGTCATCACATCTTTGTTATCGGTCAGGGTGGCAATCTCCTGCGCCGGCGTGCCCGGCCAGTGAATAACCAGCGGCACCTGCAGCTGCTCGCGCGACCAGTCGAACGCGTCGTGTTTCGCATTCAGCGGCTTGCCGTGGCCGCCGGTAATAATTACCACCGTATTATCGAGTTTGCCGGCTTCGCGCAGCGCAGTCAGCACCCGATCGATCTGGGCATCAACGTCGCCAGCCGCCTTGCTGTAGCGGCGGACAAAGCCCTGCTGCTGCGTGTCGTCGAGGGTGGTGCCATTGAGCGAGATCCACGAGAACCAGCGATTCTCATCCTGCGCGTAACGGTCCAGCCAGCCGATCCACTGATTGGCCGTCTGCTCGTCGCTCTGGGTCTTCGCGCTCGGCAGCGAGAAATCGGAGAGCAGCGCCTGGCGATACAGCGGGCTGCTAAACCCATCGGAGGAGAAGAGGCCCAGCTGGTAGCCCTGCTGGTTGAGGGCGGTAATCAGCGCGGCGGGAATACGCGCCGAGAGGACACCGTCCATATAGCCAGGCGAAATACCGTAGAACAAACCAAACAGGCCGCTGTCGGCGGTATTGCCCGAGCTCATATGCTGGGTAAAGTTAACGTTTTCTTTGGCAAATGCCGCCAGCGCCGGCATGGTCTTTTCAAACCGCGAGTAGTTCAGGTTGTCGACGGTGATCAGCAGCACGTTGTAGCCCGCGCCGAGGTCACGGTAGCGCAGGTTGCTAAGCGGATACTGGACCGATACCGCCTCCGGCGCCCCTTGCTCCACCAGACGACGCTGATAATCCTGGGCGTCGAGCAGGCCATGTTTCTCAAGGAAACGACGGGCGGTCATCGGATAGGAGAGCGGCAGATTCGCCCGCTGCATAGTGATCGGGCGATAGAAATTGGCGTCCGCCCAGATATAGACCAGGTGGCTGCTGACGAACGACAAAAAGAAGAACCAGGCGACCGGGCGGGCGTAATGGCGGCGGCGCGTCAGGCTGCGCAGCTTTTGCCAGCTCCAGGTAGCGAAGAGCATTTCAATCAAAAAGATGACCGGGACGCTGATAAACATCAGCTGCCAGTCGCGCGCCATCTCATTCTGGTCAGGGTTGATGACCAGCTCCCAGACGACCGGGTTTAAGTGCAGATGGAAGCGGGTAAAAACTTCGCTGTCTATCAGCAGCAGCGTCATCCCGGCGGTGGCAAGGATCACCGACAGGAAGCGCATCAGGCGCTGCGAGACCACGATAAAGGTCAACGGAAAGAGGATCAGCACATAGCTGGTAAACACCAGAAAGCTGAAATGCCCGACGAGACTGACGTACGAAAACAGTCGTCCGGCAAGCGTCGTCGGCCAGTCGGCGACAAAAAGGTAGCGGCTGCCGAGCACCATGGCCAACAACATGTTGAACAGGGCGAACCAGTGCCCCCAGCTAACCATCTGGGAGACTTTTTCTCGGTAGGGCTGACGTAGAGTCACCATATACTGTTGCTGTTATCCTTAATGCGCTGGATCGTCGTTAATCGAAGATTGCAAAGCCTGCGCGAAAGAACGGGCGATGGCCTGACGCTGCGCCGGCGCGACGCTACTGTTGATCAGGTTGGTCACCATATTGCCTAACACCATCAGTGAAAGGTCCACCGGGGCTTTGTGTGATTCCAGGACGTTCGTCAGCTCGCTGAGCAACTGTTCGACCTGTTGATCGCTATAGCGGGAAATTTGCGGCATAAACTCAAAATCTGTTTGTTCGTGAAAGGGCAACATATTACCGTAGCAGCAGCTTTTTTTCCGCATTTTTTCGCCGCGGCGCAAAAGCGCATCAATCGACGTTAACGACGTCGAAATGTGTGGCGCCAGTTGCGTCGGCCACCCGGCGGTGGTTGAATACCGCCCGGTCTAAAAGGAGAGTTTAACATGAGTCTGGATATCGACCAGATTGCCCTGCATCAGTTAATCAAACGTGATGAACAAAATCTGGAGCTGGTGCTGCGCGAGTCACTGCTGGAGCCGAACGCGACGGTCGTCGAGATGATGGCTGAACTGCACCGGGTCTATAGCGCCAAAAGCAAAGCCTATGGCTTGTTCAATGAAGAGAGCGAACTGGCCCAGGCGCTGCGCCTGCAGCGTCAGGGGGAAGAAGAGTTTCTGGCGTTTAGCCGCGCGGCGACCGGTCGCCTGCGCGATGAGCTGGCGAAATACCCGTTCGCCGAAGGAGGCATTGTCCTCTTCTGCCAGTATCGTTACCTTGCGGTCGAGTATCTGCTGGTGGCGGTACTCAATAACCTGAGCAGTATGCGCGTCAACGAAGAGCTGGATATCCGCTCGACCCATTATCTGGATATTAACCATGCCGATATCGTCGCGCGCATCGATCTCACCGAGTGGGAAACCAACCCGGAGTCGACCCGCTATCTGACCTTCCTGAAAGGGCGGGTAGGGCGCAAAGTGGCCGATTTCTTTATGGATTTCCTCGGCGCCAGCGAAGGGCTTAACGCCAAAGCGCAGAACCGCGGCCTGCTGCAGGCGGTGGATGACTTCGCCGCCGATGCCCAGCTTGATAAATCCGAGCGACAGAACGTGCGCCAGCAGGTCTACGCCTACTGCAACGAACAGCTGCAGGCTGGGGAAGAGATTGAGCTGGAGTCGCTGTCCAAAGAGCTCGCCGGCGTCAGCGAAAAGAGCTTCCAGGAATTCACCGCTGAGCAGGGCTATGAGCTGGAAGAGAGCTTCCCGGCGGATCGCAGCACCTTACGTCAGCTGACCAAGTTTGCCGGCAGCGGCGGCGGATTGACCATTAACTTCGACGCCATGCTGCTGGGCGAACGCGTATTCTGGGATCCCGCCACTGATACCCTGACCATTAAGGGTACCCCGCCGAACCTGCGCGACCAGCTGCAGCGCCGGACGTCAGGCGGCAATTAAGCCCTGTGCCCCGGCGGCGCTACCGCTGAACGGGGACGATCTCCACGCCGCTCTGCACCAACTGTTGGCGCAGCGCGGCGTCGGGTTCTCCATCGACAATCAGCGTACTGGCGAGGCTCAGCTCGCCGATGGCAAAGGCCGACGCGGCGTTGAGCTTCTCCCGGGAGGCCATTACCACGGTTTCTGCCGCCCTGGCCGTCAGCGCGCGCTTGATGCCTGCCTCTTCGTAATCACCGGTGGTGAAACCCGCCCGCGGGTGGACGCCGGTCACCCCCATAAAGAACAGATCGGCGTTGATCCGCGCCATTCCCGCCAGCGTCTCGGCGCCGACGGCGACAACCGAATGTTTAAATACTCTGCCGCCGAGCAGGATCACCTCGATTCGCGGGTGGTCCACCAGCGCCACGGCGATGCCAGGGCTGTGGGTGACCACCGTGCAGCTGAGGTCGGCGGGTAAAAAGCCGATCATCGCCGCGGTGGTGGTGCCGCCATCGACAATCACCACCTGTCCCGGCTGGATCATGGCGGCGGCGGCGCGGGCGACCGCCTGCTTGGAGTCGATCTGCACGCTTTTGCGCGTTTCAATTGGCGCAATGGCGGCGGAAACCGGCAATGCCC
>NZ_JAGRQY010000153.1:0-1656 GCF_018223905.1 Klebsiella sp. 28 | reverse complement strand
CCTAAATTCCACGTGTGTTTTTTATTAGCTTCAAAAATCACTATTTCACGAAGAATTTAGACTGCTTCTCACACATTGTAACATTATTTACAACCACCTTTCAATCATTTTTGATAAATCATTGATTTCATCTTTGCTGCAATGATACTTAATAAACTCTGCAAGTTATCCACAGAGCAACACTCAATTTTATTGATGATATTCTTATTATACCAGACATTTTTCATACACTCCCTTGTACGGATAGTTTTCCGACAACTTCATGATTACATATCTTGCGGTTTTGATTATTTTTGCTGCAAGAAATACATACTTCAAACGAAAGGTCTTTATTTGCTGTCTGTATTCTGAAGAGTCCAAGGAATCAAACTTGAACAACAAAAATAGGTTATATGAAAGCATCATCATTTGAAACACGGCTTCATTCGCCCAAAATGACTTTAGCAAGAGATGACCCACCGCCATGTCGTATTTGGCTTCTTTGATATAGTTTTCAGCATTACCACGCTTTTCATAGTATATAACTACTTTTTCAGAAAGCAAGGTAGTATTTGTTACAAAGAAAAAGTAGTCGTATTCGGAACCTTCTAAAAGTGATAATTGTGCTCTTTCTTTTTCTGGTTTCAGTACGCGAGATACGACAAATCTTCTGTCTTTTTCCCATTTAACTAATTTTGTATACAGTTCTGTAGTTTCTCTACCTTCTTCTCCTTTAACGAATACAATTGATGAATTCGTTGCTTGTGAGGTGAGTGTAGAATAACTTTTGGCTTTAATTAAATATTTGCATCCAAGAGATTCTATCGTTTCGATAATTTTTTCATCAAAGTAGCCACTATCCATTCGAAATAAAATTTCTAAATCGTCTGATTTGATGTTAGCAACAATTTCTTTGATCATTTCCGCAGCACCGTTTGCAGTGTAAGTATTGCCACTTCTTACAAATCCGGTAACATATGCTTTTAATTCGTCGCAAAATGCAAATTGGATATTGTAGCATCGGTTTCCCAGTTTCTTAGGATTATATCCTTTTGACGCACCTTCTTGATGACCTTCTACGTTAATTACACTACTATCAATATCAATCGTAATGGATGTCAATTTACTTTTAGTGAGCAGTTTTTTAAAGACTTTAAAATTAATGTCTCTAAACATTTGGGTTGTCTTGAAGTTGAAGTTTCCTAGAAACCGTGACACTGTTTCAGGTTCTTTTACGGAAATATCAAACTCGTTGACGAGGGGATCATTTTGAAGTAGCTTTAGACGTTCTAACTTATCAATGCCAATGAAGTGACCGCAGAGCATGGTCTTTATATGATTCATCTTGATTTTATTTGTTGAGTCATTATCAAATACGAGGTCATTTTCAATAAAATCAAAAATCCCATTGCTTTTTGCATTCTCAAGGAGCAGAAAAAGACCTGCATTTGATGTTAGATTCTTAGCTTTGAAATCAATTTTATTAATCATAATTAGAACCCCTTTTTACTACTTTTCTTACTATTATTTTACCATATATCGAGTCATAAAAGCTGATAATTTAACATATTTTTGAGCACTTTTCTTTCACCCAATGGGTGAAAGCTGAATTTCGAAGGAATGCATATTTATCAAGGCTTTGATTATGCTTTTTGAAGTACTGACGTAGAATCTAGG
>NZ_JAGRQY010000152.1:0-5080 GCF_018223905.1 Klebsiella sp. 28 | reverse complement strand
CGACGGCGCCGCGCTACCCCCGCCCCCGCGAACGCAGCAGCAACCAGATAAAGACCGGCGCGCCCAGGGTCGCCGTCACCACGCCAATCGGCAGCTCTGCGGCGGAAAGCGCCAGCCGGGCAATGATATCCGCCCCCAGCAAGGCGCTTGCCCCGGCCAGCATACAGGCCGGGAGCAACACCCGGTGATCGCTCAAGCCGCATAGCCGCAGAATATGCGGGATCACCAGACCGATAAAGCCAATCGCCCCCGCCAGCGCCACGCTAACGCCGACCATCCAGCCGGTCGCCACCACCAGTAATTTGCGCCACAGCCACAGCGGCAGCCCAAGCTGACGAGCGGAGACTTCGCCCAGCGCCAGTAAATTCAGGGGTTGCGACTGCAGACAGACCCAGCAGAGCACCGGCAGGAGGGCTATCATCAGCCACAGCTGTTGCCAGTCGACGCCGCCAAACCCGCCCATCATCCAGTACATTAGCTGACGCAGGTCAAAAGAGGTGGAGAAGTAGACTGCCCAGGTCATCAGGGCGCTGCAGATGATCCCCAGCGCCACCCCCGCCAGCAGCAGACGGCTGGTAGACAGATGGCGGCGGGCGAAACGCAGCAGAATAAAAGTGATCAGCAGCGCGCCAAAGATGGCACACAGGCCGAGCGCCCAGCCGGGCAAGACTCCTTTGCCCAGCAGGACGGCGGCAATCAGCCCGACGCCCGCGCCGTTGGAGACCCCCAGCAGACCCGGCTCCGCCAGCGGATTTTCAAACAGCGCCTGCATTATCGCCCCGGAGAGCGCCAGCGCCGCCCCCACCAGCAGCACCGCCAGGGTTCGCGGCAGGCGGATCTGCCAGATAAACAGCTGGCCTTTGGCGCTGAGCCACTCGCCGGGCGGGATCCATTGCTCCCCCGCGCACAGGCTGATCAGCAGGGTGACCAGCAGCAACAGCGTTAATCCGAAGAGCCAACGCCGGCTGCGGCGCTGTTGAAGATGGGCGAGAGTCAGCATAGATTCCATTACGCAGGGGGAACAAGAGGCTGATTTTACGGTGGCTGTCGCGGTGAGAAAAGGAAAACCTCACGACCAAACGTCGACGCGGAGGAAAATCTCCTCCGCGTCTGCGGTCGTTCGTCACACCAGAATCTGAAACAGCAGCGCAAAGAGAATGATGTTCGCCACCACGATTGCCCAGCCGTTATAGAGCATATATTTCAGATGAGTAGACTGCGCCAGCCCCATCTGGCCGAACATATCTGATGAGGGAAACGGCCCGAACCAGTCCACCTGGGATGAGGCCAGCAGCACGGCGGTGGTCCCCTGGGGCGGCACGCCGGCGGCCATCAGCATCGGGCCAAAGATTTTATGAGTAAAGGTCATCTGGGCCACCGCCGCACCGGGCACATGGCCGATAATATTGAACGCGAAGATGCTAAAGCACAGCCAGGCCGGGGAGATCCCCTCCAGCAGCGGTTGGGTATACTCCAGCAGCCCCTGATAGGCGTGCAGGCCATCCATCAGCTCAAGGATCGGGTTGTACAGCCAGTAGAGAATAAACATCCACACCAGGCGGCCGCAGCCGTGATACAGGGCCTGAAGGATCTGCGTCGGTCGCAGGCCGCCTACCAGGCCGGTCATCAGGGCCACCAGCAACATCACGATTATCGCGAAGCTGAAGCCGGCTTTAATCACCACGCCAACGATCGCCATCACGATGATGGTCGCCGCGAAGGCCAGCGCGCTTAATTTACGCCGACGCTGCTGCGCGGCGCTGAGATCCTCTTGCGGCTTTTCCGCGAGATCGACGTCATAGCGCAGTTTGCCTTCGGTCATCTTCTGGATCCGTCCCGCCATTACCCAGCCGGCCAGCAGCGTGACCGCGCTCATCGGCAGACCAACGTACAGCAGATAGTCCGGATAGCTCAACCCACCGAGGCTGAGGATCGTCACGGTACTGGGGGTGAAAGGCCCGGTAAACAGCCCAACGGAACCGGCGGTCATCATCAGCGCGGCGACCGTTGGCGGCGTCAAGCGTACCGCTGCCGCCACCGGAATGATTACTGCCACGATAATGGCATTGCCACCGGCCATAGTGCCCAGCGAACCGCAAATTAAAATCGATGACGCCACAATGCCGAATTTCACCCGCGTCTGACTCGACAACCCGATGCGATGGACGACAAATTTTACCAGCTCAACCGCTGCGCCGGTGCGGGTGGCCACTTCCCCCACGCCGGCGCCGAGCATAATGATAAGCCCAACGGTGGCAATAAATGACCCGGTGGATTTCGCCAGCATCGTGCCCATTTCCGGCAGGCCGGTCGAGGTCATTATCATGGCGATAATAATCGAGGAGATGACCGCCAGCACAATATCAACGCCGATCAGCGATAATATCGCTAGCGCCACCAGCGGCGTAAATCCCAGCAGACCAAGCTCGCTGCCTGGTCGACCGTGGCACCACAGCGCGATCAACACGAACAGCAGCAATAACAGACCAATAATAACGTTTTTCCGCATGATATTTCGTCTGACAGGCGCATTGCCTGTGAGCGTTGAGTCACTCATAACACTCCTTAATGCCAATCAATCCGACCATGATGGTCAGGTGGTGTATGGGGGCCTGCTCAGAAAATATCCTCCCTCTTTTTCATTATTGATTGGCCTCGGCCTGAGGGTTTGTTTGGGTACAAAGGAAACGATTCTGAGAGCGTAATATGCCGCCATTGGGCGGGGTCTACAGCACAAGATGTAACCAATGCGCTGATTGGTGATTAAATCTATGTTAACTTAGTGTTAGTAGAAAATGACTTTTTATCGGTAGGCTATAACCCTGAGTTAACTGTTCATGAAACTGCGTCATCTGGAAATCTTCTATGCCGTCATGACCTGCGGCTCTTTATCGCGGGCGGCGGAAGCGCTCAATATCTCCCAGCCCGCGGCCAGCAAAGCGTTAAAAAGCGCCGAAATGAAGCTGGGTTTTACCCTGTTTCAGCGGGTGCGCGGCAAGCTACTGCCGACCAGCGAGGCGATCACACTTTTCGAAAAAGCGCAGAGCATTTATCAGGACCTGGACAACCTGCGCCTGCTGGCCGACAACCTGGCTCGCGATCCGCGCGCCAAGATCACTTTAGGCTGTCTGCCAAGCCTGGGGTTAAGCCTGGTGCCGGAGCTGGTGACCGACTTTTATCAGCAAAACAGCAACCTGGTGATGACGCTCACTACCGAGCACACCGAGACGCTGGTCAAAAAACTGGATTTGCGCGAGATAGATTTGGCGCTGACGCTACAGCCGGTGCAGCAGGGGGAGATCCTGACCACCCTGATTGCCGAAGTACCGCTGGTGTACATCGACCGTCATTATCGTCAGGGGGCGGTGGAGATCGATCAGATCGACCAGCAGCGCTGGATCTCGCCGGGACCGCACTCGCTCTCTGCCGCCATCGCCACCCGTCGCGACTTTTCCACCACCCGGCTAAACGTCCAGACCTACTATATGGCCACCGAGTTCGTGAAGCGCGGCATGGGCTGCAGCATCACTGATATCTTCTCCGCCCAGCACAACCTGGCCCCGGAGATGATCCATCCCATTACGCCGCCGATGGCGATTAACCTCTGTCTGTTACGCCGGGCCGACGTTTCCCTGAGCCCGATGGCGCAAAAGTTCGTCGATTTTCTCTGCCAGCGTCTGCGCCAGCAGCTCAAGGAGATTAACCTGCGGTTATACCCTGACCATAAAAAGTCAATTGCGCCGCTGGGGTAAATGCTTTGACATAACCCGATAAATTTATCAGCGGTGGATATATCGGGTTATGAACAAACGCATTGTCATTATCGGCGGCGGCGTGGTCGGTCTGGCCACGGCATGGGAACTGATCAAGCGCGGCCATCAGGTGCAATTACTGGAGCGCAATGCCGAACCGGGCAGCGCCACCAGTTTTGCCAACGGCGGACAATTAAGTTACCGCTACGTCGCCCCCCTTGCCGACAGCGGCGTTCCCCTGCAGGGAATGAAATGGATGGGCAAAGCCGATTCGCCGCTGAATATGCGTCTCAGGATGTCTCTCCAGCAGTGGCGCTGGCTGCTGCAGTTTCTGCGCGCCTGTAATAACCAGACCAATAAAATGAATGGCGACCATATTTTACGCCTGTCGCTGCTCAGCCGTCAGGTCATGCAGGCGTGGCGGGATGAGGATAATCTTGCCGATTTCCACTGGCGGCGCAGCGGAAAATTAATTATCCATCGTCGCGAATATGATTTTAATAAAGCAGCAAAAGGGATTGATCCTCAGTATCAGCAGGCGCTGAATGCTGAAGCCTGCCTGCAGCTGGAGCCGGCGCTCAAACATATTAGTCCTTCTCTGCAGGGCGGAATCTATTCGCCAGGCGATGAAACGGCAGATTGTCATCAGTTCTGCCTTGCCCTGCTCGACAAGCTCAATGCCAGCAGCGACTTTAGCCTGCTGACCCAGTGTGAGGTGCGGCGACTCAATAAGCGCGGGGGACGCATCAGCAGCCTGGAGACCAGTCAGGGGACCCTCACCGGCGATGAGTATGTCGTCGCCGCCGGTAACGGCAGTAGTTCTCTGCTTGGGCATCTGGGGGTTCGCGTGCCGCTGTGCGCCCTGAAGGGGTACAGCCTGACCCTGCCCTATCCTGAAAAAGCAGGTATTGCCCCTGACATCAGCGTCACCGACTACGGGCACAAAATCGTTTATGCCCGCCTTGGCCAACAGCTGCGCATCGCGGCGATGGTGGACATCGGCTACGACGGCGACGAACTGCGCGAATGCCGCATTCAGGCGCTGAAGAACATCGTCGCCCGCAGCTTTCCTGAACTGGAGGGGCTGGACGAGGCCGAAGTCTGGACCGGCATGCGCCCGTCGACGCCAGCAGGCCCGCCGATGCTGGGGCGCGCCGGCTACCCCAACCTGTGGATGAACCTCGGCCAGGGTAGCCTCGGCTTTACTCTCGCCGCCGGCAGCGCGGTGGTGCTGGGCGCGTTAATCGATAATCAGATGCCAGACATTTCTTTAGAAGGTCTCACATGGAAACAAACCGCATGACAATTATTCGCAATAATCCACAACC
>NZ_JAGRQY010000151.1:0-13404 GCF_018223905.1 Klebsiella sp. 28 | reverse complement strand
GCCTTCCGGGAACGTCTCAGCGATGTTGAGGCCGCAACACCGGCAGTTTCAGCAACAATGGTGAATAAATTAACGACAAGTCGCACGGACCGTAGGCCGGGTAAGTCGCAGCCGCCACCCGGCACAAAACCGGCTCCGCACCCGCTGCCCTTGCCCGGCGGCGCTACGCTTGCGCGGGCCTACGAAGGGCGCGAATTGAGTGCCAAATCACCGGGCCGGGTAAGGCGTAGCTGCCACCCGGCAAAAATACGGCACCAGAGCGTAGCCCGGATAAGGCGCCATGCGCCGCCATCCGGGTTTTTCTCTGCTGGCGCTGTCATGCCGCTGACGCGGCTTTCAAAAGCTTCTCGATGTTGTAAGTGTACGAATGCTATTCCAGAATTTCATGTCTGCTGTGTGTCCAAAGTGGAAGGAGGAGATTATCTGCATATCGAAAAATGGCTGCCTAAGCCATGGCGATTCATACAGCGTTTTTTGTGCCTCCACAAAAATCCATTTCCATGGTTTTAGTTTCGTTGAACATTTATACAGAGGACAAACCTGATCCAATAGGGAAATCTTTGTTAATGAATCCATGTAGACCATCAAGCTTAAGGTTTGGTTTTACATAGAATTCAAACGGCTGTTTATATAACATTTCATTGTTATTTCTATAAAATTTGAAACCCTTTGTTGCGCTCATTCGGAATTCGTTATATTCATATATTGGTAGAAAAACTTCATATGTCATCCTCTCATTAACCCCCTCCTTGTAATAAAAACAGATATGTATATCACCTAGTGTATAACCAAAATCCGGAATTGGTATGTGCATAATATCATTGGGTTTAATACCATCTTTCATAGTTATAAAAATTTTCTTCATAATTTGAGTTCCATATTTATTTGTATATGTAACATAGACATTGGAACCGTCAATTATATCGATGTCACCATTGCGCAGATCTCCCACTTTTATTTGTAACTCACCTAAGGTGGCTCGCTTACCAGCTTCCTCCACAGTAAAATCCGTTTTAAAAAAATCACAGCCAGAAAGAGCAATGGATAACAATAGAATAATAATCACTCTCATGTTCATCCTCTTAAGTCCCTTATTTAATTTTATCCGTTTGTATAGCTAAAGTATGTGCTCGTTATGATAACAGAACAACCCTTGACGATAATCTTAGACAGACATGGGTGCCGCTGTCATCAGAATGAGAGCGACTGCAAACGTCCTTTCTTCGCTCATAGCGGACCTACAACTCAGTCGCTCGTCCGATCCGCGTCAGCAGCGGACGTTACGCATGAACTCTAATGATCAATGGGTGGGGTAGTTCCCCTACTTAGCGCGTTGTTCCACTCATCCAGAGTCACAGTAAAAAGCATGCTTGCGGGCTCATTTTTCACGTCATGAATATTTCGTGAAAACCGGAGACCTGCTTTCGTCAGGATCTTTTGGGATGCCAGATGGTTTGGTCTTACTACCGCAGAAATCTCAGCCAGTTTTAAAACATCAAACCCGTACCCGACCGCATATTTAGCGAACTCTGTCGCCAGACCTTTCCCCCATGATTCTGTAGAGAAACGATACCCCAGGTTCATTATCGGTGTATCGTCATAACTGATAATGCTAAGCCCTCCAAAACCGATAATTCTATCGGGATTCTCTTTCAGTGAGATAGCCCAGTTTCCGAACCTATAATTCTCCCAGTGGTTAAGCCAGCGGGCCATTACATTACGTGCGTGACTAATATCGGGATACGGGCCTGCTGGATTGAACGTATTTGTTGCAGGGTCGCCATAAATCCTGAAGAGATCATCTATATCTGATGCGTTTACGCGGCGAAGATAAAGTCTTGAGCGATCTGGTTGCAAAGTAATCTCCTGATCTACGGTTTATAAAGTGGAGTATATTGCTGATATATAGATGTTAGATCCAGATTTCTCAACAGGGTTGTTATGCTCGTGTGACAAAATATTCAATCGCACACAGTGACAGGTAGCTCTTCGCTCAAAGCATACTTTCATCCCAGCCAGATTGCCACGTTGTGCCGAAGCGTAAGTGACAACGCCAGAGACTTTCAAATATCGTTGCTGTGTTTTGCACGAAGCTCACACCCAAACCAAAAAAAAGCCCCTGCGCGAAAGCAGGGGCAAGCCATGTCAGAGCTTTTTTTATTAGTTAAACACCATCCCGCCGTCGATCAGCAATGACTGACCGGTCATATAATCAGAATCCGGGCTGGCAAGATAGGAGACGCAGGCGGCGACATCTTCCGGCTCGGACAGACGACCGAGAGTGATGCGTTTGGCGAACTCGGCGGTACCGTAGCCCAGCGGTTTACCGGCGGCTTCGGACACCTGGCGGTCAATTTCGGCCCACATTGGCGTTTTGACAATCCCCGGGCAGTAGCCGTTGACCGTGATGCCCAGCGGCGCGAGGTCGCGAGCGGCGGTCTGGGTTAAGCCGCGTACCGCGAATTTACTCGAGCTATATACCGCCAGCTCCGGGTTGCCGACGTGGCCGGCCTGGGAACAGGCGTTGATGATTTTCCCGCCGTGACCCTCTTTCTTAAAGGCCTCGACCGCCGCCTGGATGCCCCAGATCACCCCTTTGACGTTGATGTTGTAGACTTTGTCGACAATCTCCGGGGTAATGGACTCGATCGGCGTGGATGGCGCCACGCCGGCGTTGTTGACGATGACGTCGAAGCCGCCCAGCGTTTTGCGCGCCTGTTCGACGGCGGCAAATACCTGGTCGCGGTCAGAAACATCCACTTTCACCGCCATGGCGCGGCCGCCGGCCTGGTTGATTTCGGAGGCGACCGCTTTGGCGGTGGCGTCGTTATAATCGGCAATGGCCACGGCAAATCCATCCTTCACCAGACGAAGGGCGATAGCTTTACCAATCCCCTGGCCGGCGCCGGTAACAAGTGCGACTTTTTTCATTTTTCTTTCCTTATTGTGATGACTTACAGAATCTGACTCAGATGCAGCTGGCCCATCAGCAGCGGGTTATCGCGATAATCCACCGGGATGGCCACTACCGCCGGGCCGTCGACGTCCATCGCCGCGCGCAGGGTCGGCTCCAGCGCCTCGGCGCTTTCCACGGCAAACCCTTTCGCGCCGAAGGATTCGGCATAGGCTTTAAAATCCATCGGCCCGAACTCGACGCCGGACAGGCGCTGGTATTTTTTCTCTTCCTGGATAGCGACCATGTTGTAGCCGTTATCGACCCAGATAAGATGCAGCACGTTGGCTTTCAGGCGGACGGCGGTCTCCAGCTCCATGCTCGACTGCAGGAAGCCGCCGTCGCCGGAGACGGAGACCACTTTGCGCTCAGGATTGACCAGCCAGGCGCCGATGGCCCAGGGCAGGGCGACGCCCATGGTCTGCTGGCCGTTGGAGATCATCACCTGACGGGCGCGGAAGCTGTACAGGTAGCGGGCAATCCAGATATGGAAGCTGCCCATGTCCACGGTCAACGTGACGTCGCTGTTGACGATATCCTGCATGGCGCGAACGATGCGCAGGGGATGCAGGGCAAACTGGTTGAGCTGCGCGCCGCGGCGGTCCAGCAGCTCGCGCTGGTGCTGGCGGTCGCGGAGGATCTCCGCCGCCTGCGGGGAGAGCACCAGCCGATGATCGATATTTTGCGCCAGCTTGTTGAGAGTGCCGGCGATATCGCCCACCAGCTCGACATCCGGGGTGTAGTTGCGCTCTTCATAGGCGGGCAGCACGTCGATGTGCACCAGCGTCGCGTTGCCGCTGTTCCACATCGCCGGTTCGTATTCCACCGGGCTGTAGCCGATGCAGATCACCAGGTCGGCGAGCTGCAGCAGACGGTCCCCGGCCTGGTTGTTAAACAGCCCAACCCGGCCGGCGAAGCGAGAGAAGTTATCCTGATTCACCGCTCCGGCGGCCTGATAGGTGCTGGTGACTGGAATATGGCTGGTCTCCAGCAAACGGCGCAGCGCCTTGCTGTTTTCCGGCTGGCTGGCCATCAGGCCGAGCAGGAAGATCGGGTTCTTCGCCTGGGCGATAAGCTTCGCCACCTGGTCGATGGCATCATCCGGCGCGGCGCCCATCTGCGGGGCCCCGCTGGCCGGCAGCACTTTGCCGCTGACCGGGCCATCGACCACATCCTGCGGCAGGCTAACGAACGCGCTGCCCGGCCGGCCCTGCTCGGCGGCGCGGAAGGCGTTGGAGACCACTTCCGCCAGCGCATCCGGCGCCGTCACCTCGACGGCGTATTTGGTGACCGGGCTGAACATCGCCACCGTATCCATACTCTGGTGGACCTGCTTCGCTTTATCGGCGCGTTTTACCGCGCCGCCCAGGGCCACCACCGGGTCGCCTTCGCTGTTCGCGGTGGCCATGCCAGTGATCAGGTTGGAACAGCCCGGACCGGAGGTGACCAGCGCCACGCCCGCTTTGCCGGTAATACGTCCGACGGCGGCGGCCATAAACGCGGCGTTGGCTTCGTGGCGCACCGGAATAATGCGAATCGAGGAATCCAGCAGTGAGTCGAAGACCTTGTCGATTTTGGCGCCGGGGATGCCGAACACCTGGCGTACCCCCTGAGCTTCCAGCTGACTGACGACGAGATCGGCGCCGTGCGCCCACTGGCGTACCGGATACTGTTTGTCCATGTGACCCCCTTAACTTTCTACGGAACGGATGGCGGCATCGAGATTATCGGGATGCAGATTAGCCTGCAGGAATGCGCTGTCGGCGGGCAGGTCGATCATCAGCTTGTGAATTTCGCCGAAGGTCAGCACCCCGTGGTCGAGCTGGTAATCCAGCAGGTGACCGCCGCCTTTGCGGTCATCGGTAATAAAATGCTCGTGATACCCGGCGACGTTGATCCCCTGCATATGCTGCGGGGTCCGGAAGCCGACCAGCACCCCTTCGCGCTGGTTAAAGCGGAACACCGGCTGATCGTCGAGGACGTCGGTCATCGCCCGGTACGGCGGCGTCTGGCGCGGCACGGTGCGGGTATGGGCATGGCGGAAATGGCCGTCGATGCGCAGGGCGCAGAACAGGTTGTCAGAGGGGATTTGCTGGTCGATCACCTCGTGCAGCTGCTGGCGGCTCACCGGATGGTCAAAGGTTTTCCGGTACTGCGGCTGGAACCAGGTCATCACCGCGAACGGCGTTTTCTGCTCCGGCTGGGCTTTGCGCGCGCTGCCGTCGGCGCGCAGCTGATAGACCTGACTGCTGAAGGCGATCAGCTCCCCGTCCAGCTCATTAAAGGTGCCGAGGCCGAAATCGCCGTGTTTCAGCAGGTCGGCGATGGTGGTGCTGCCTTCGTAAACCCCGCTCAGCAGGGCGCTCATGAGCGATGTCTGATAGAGCACGCTCTCGGGATGCTGCGCGGAAAACGCCCGCAGGGTTTCGCATAGACTCTCTTCGCAGGTGCATTCAGCAGAATGATTCATATACCACTTCCTCGTTCAACAAATATAAGAAAGGTTAAATAAATGTTGACCCGATTCAGCTCACAGTTCCAATATAGAAACCATGCTGGTTTGAGACGTTTTCGATATGGAACTTCGTTATCTTCGCTATTTTGTCGCCGTCGCCAGGACGCGGCACTTCACCCAGGCCGCCAAGGAGCTGGGTATTTCACAGCCTCCGTTAAGTCAGCAAATTCAGCGGCTTGAGCGCGAAGTGGGGACCCCGCTGTTCCGGCGTTTAACCCGCGGGGTGGAGCTGACGGAAGCGGGAGAGTCTTTCTATGAGGATGCCCGCCAGATCCTCGCCATGAGCGATGCGGCGCTGGAGAAGGCCAAGGGCATTGCGCGCGGGATGAACGGCAGCCTGTCGCTAGGCATTACCAGTTCTGATGCTTTCCATCCGCAAATCTTCACGCTGCTGCACCGTTTTCAGCTCGACCACCCCGGGGTGACCCTGCACCAGATGGAAGACAATATGGCCAATCTGATGACCGCCCTGAGCGAGGCCGAGCTGGATATCGCCTTCGTCCGCCTGCCGTGCGAGAGCAGTAAAGCCTTTAATCTGCGGATTATCGATGAGGAGCCGATGGTTATCGCGCTGCCGCGCGATAACCCGCTGGCGACGCAGCCGACCCTGGCCCTGGAGCAGCTGCGCGACGTGGCGCCGATCCTCTTCCCGCGGGAGGTGGCCCCCGGGCTGTATGAGCTGGTGTATAACAGTTGCCTGCGCGCCGGGATCGATATGGAGCGCGCCTGGCAGTCGTCGCAAATTTCGTCGTCGCTGAGCATGGTCAATGCTGGCTTCGGCTTCGCGCTGGTTCCGCAGTCGATGACCTGCATCCAGCAGCCGAACGTCAGCTATCACCCGCTTAGCGGGGCGCCGCTGAAGACCGATATCGCCATCGCCTGGCGGCGCTTCGAGCGCTCGCGTACGGTGAAACGCTTTCTGGCGATGTTCTGATCTTCGCGGCGCCAGCGTCTTACTGCGCCACCCAGCCGCCATCCATGTTCCATGCGGCGCCGCGCACCTGGGCGGCGGCATCGCTGCACAGAAACAGCGCCATTTCGCCCAGCTGCTGCGGGGTGACAAACTCCCCGGAGGGCTGTTTTTCCGCCAGCAGCTGGGCGCTGGCCTGCTCCGGGTCGACCCCCTCGGCGATGCGCTTATCGATCTGCTGCTGCACCAGCGGGGTTAGCACCCAGCCCGGGCAGATGGCGTTGCAGGTGATGCCGCTGCGCGCGGTTTCCAGGGCCACGGTTTTGGTCAGCCCGACCACCGCGTGCTTGGCGGCGACGTAGGCCGATTTCTCTTTCGACGCCACCAGGCCATGCACTGAGGCAATGTTGATGATGCGCCCCCAGTTGCGCTGGCGCATACCCGGCAGCGCCAGGCGGGTGGTGTGGAAGACGCTGGAGAGATTGATGGCGAGAATATCGTTCCATTTGTCCACCGGGAACTGCTCCACCGGGGCCACGTGCTGGATGCCGGCGTTATTGATCACGATATCGACGCCGCCGAAGGTGCTTTCGGCATAGTGCATCATCGCCTCGATCTGCCCGACGTCGCGCAGGTCGGCGTCGTGATAGCCGGGGATCTTGCCCAGCGCGGCGACTTCGGCCCGGGCGTGGCTGCTGTCGCCGAAGCCATTGAGCACCAGCTGTGCGCCTGCCTGCGCCAGCACTTTGGCGATCCCTAAACCGATGCCGCTGGTGGAGCCGGTGACCAGCGCCGTTTTACCGTGTAAGTTCATTTTATTACTCCTTCAATCTGGTATCAGACAATGCCGGTCACATAGAACGTGGCAATGACAAACAGTACCGCGAGGCTTTTGATCACCGTGATGGCGAAAATGCCGCCGTAGGCCTGGCGATGGCTCAGGCCGGTGATCGCCAGCAGGGTGATCACCGCCCCGTTGTGCGGCAGGGTGTCCATGCCGCCGCTGGCCATGGCGGCGACACGGTGCAGGACCTCGAGCGGAATATTGGCGGCGTGGGCGGCGGCGACAAAGGTCTCGGACATCGCCGCCAGGGCGATGCTCATCCCCCCGGAGGCCGAGCCGGTGATCCCGGCCAGCACAGTGACGCTGATCGCCTCGTTTAACAGCGGATTGGGAATGGCCGCGAGGGCTTTTGACAGCACCAGGAAACCCGGCAGGGCGGCGATAACCGCGCCGAAGCCATACTCAGAGGCGGTGTTCATCGCCGCGAGAATAGCCCCGCCCACCGCCGTCCGACTTCCCTCCGCCAGCCGGCCGCGGATATTGCGATAGCCGCAAACCAGCACCAGCACAATGCCGGAGAGCAGCGCCGCCTGCACCGCCCAGATGGCGGTGATTTTCCCCACTTCGGTGACGACAGGCTTCGCCAGGCCCGGCAGGTTGAGCTCATGGCTGGCGCCGTACCACTGCGGGATCCAGTGGGTGAACAGCAAATTCAGCACCCCCACCAGCAGCAACGGGGCGATAGCGATTAGCGGATGCGGCAGATCGATGTCATCCGGGGTCTCCGGCTCATTTTGCAGGTCGGTCCCATAGCCTTCGCCGCGGGCCTGCGCTTTGCGGCGCTGACGCTCCAGCCACAGCAAACCGAAGATGATAATGAACAGCGAGCCGATAAGCCCCAGCCAGGGGGCCGCCCAGGCGTTGGTGCCGAAGAAGCTGGTGGGAATAATATTCTGGATCTGCGGCGTGCCGGGCAGGGCGTCCATGGTAAACGAGAATGCCCCGAGGGCGACGGTGGCGGGGATCAGCCGTTTGGGGATCCCGCTCTGGCGAAATAGTTCGGCGGCGAAAGGGTAGACGGCAAAGGCCACCACAAACAGCGACACCCCGCCGTAGGTCAGCAGGGCGCACACCAGCACGATCACCGGGATCGCGTGGCGGCGCCCAAGGATGCGGATGGCGGCGGCGACAATCGAACGTGAGAATCCCGACAGCTCAATCAGCTTGCCGAATACCGCGCCCAGCAGAAACACCGGGAAATAGAGCTTCACAAAGCCGACCATTTTTTCCATAAACAGGCCGGTAAAGGCCGGGCCGACCGCGCCCGGGTCGGTGAGGAGCACCGCGCCGAGGGCGGCGATCGGCGCAAAGAGGATCACGCTGTATCCACGGTAGGCTGCCAGCATCAGTAACGCCAGCGCGGCCAGGGCTATTATCACACTCATCACGACGTCTCACTCTCATTGTTATTGTAGGGGTACAGAACGCGATACTAGGGTTTCAGGGCGAAGCGCAGCTGGTGTTCCCGGCGCGACTGGATGCGCTGGTGCCGGGCCTCGTCCCAGCGGTAAAAGCCTTGCCCGCTGCGGGCGCCGGTGTCGCCTCGCGCCACTTTCTCCGCCACCAGCGACATCATCTCCGTGCCGCTGGCCAGCTCCGGCAGCAGGTGCTGGCAGATATCCTGGACCGTCGCCAGGCCGGTCATGTCCGCAGCCTCCAGCGGGCCGACCATCGCATAGCGGCGGCCCAGCGAGGCGCGCATCACCTGGTCCACCACCTCCGGGGAAGCGATGCCGCTGTGGACGATATGCAGCGCTTCGCGCAGCAGGGCGAACTGCAGCCGGTTGCCGACAAAGCCCGGCGCGGCGCGGTTGAGCACCACCGCCTCCAGCGCGCAGGCGGCGCAAAAGTCGCTCACCTCGCGCGCCAGATGAGGCAGCGTGGCGCTCCCGGGCACCACCTCCACCAGCGGGATCAGGTGCGGCGGATGCCAGAAATGAGCGATCAGTAGCCGTTCCGGGAGGCGCATGCCCTGCGCCAGCTGATCCGGCGGCAGGCCGCTGGTGTTGCTGGCGATAATTGCCTCGTCGGCGATCAGCGTTTCCAGCTCGGCGTACAGGGCGTGCTTCAGCGCCAGCCGTTCGGGGATCGCTTCAATCAGCAGCGTGGCATCGGCCAGGGCATTCAGCGTCGGGGTGGGGGTCAGACGGGCCAGCACCGCGTCGCGGTCGGCGGGATCCTGCTGACCGCAGGCCTCCAGCTCGCACAGGATGGCGCTGGCCACCGCCGGAACCTCGGCGAGACGCTGCGGATCGGTGTCATACAGGCGGACGGCGTGACCGTGACGGGCGAAATGGCAGGCGATACCGACGCCCATCAGTCCCGCGCCGAGTACCGCCAGGCGTGGTGTAAACATAGTGGCTCCTGTTAACGTTGTAGAGTCATGGCGATGCCCTGGCCGCCGCCGACGCACAGGGTTGCCAGCCCTTTGCTGGCGCCCCGGCGCTGCATCTCATGCACCAGGCTGACGAGGATCCGGCAGCCGGAGGCGCCGATGGGATGGCCCAGGGCGATGGCGCCTCCGTTGACGTTGACCTTCTCGCTATCCCACTCAAGCAGCTGACCGACGGCCAGCGCCTGGACGGCAAAAGCCTCGTTGGCTTCGATAAGGTCCACCTCGTCCAGCGTCCAGCCGGCGCGCTGCAGCGCCTGGCGGCAGGCGCTCACCGGGCCGATGCCCATCACCGACGGGTCGACCCCGGCGACCGCTGAGCTGACAATGCGCGCCAGCACCGGCAGCCCAAGCTCGCGCGCTTTATCGACACGCATCAGCAGGACCGCCGCTGCGCCGTCGTTCAGCGACGAGGCATTCCCGGCGGTGACGCTGCCGTGAGCCGGGCGAAACGCCGAGCGCAGCTGGGCCAACTGCTGCTCGCTGGTCTCCGGGCGGGGTTGCTCATCGTCAGTCACGAATCGCGGCGACTTTTTGCCCTGCGGGACGCTGACCGGAACGATCTCCTCACGAAAGCGCCCGGCGGCGATAGCGGCCGCCGCTTTGCGCTGGGAGCTGGCGGCGAAGGCGTCCTGGCGCTCGCGGCTGATGTCGAAGGCGTCGGCGAGGTTCTCGGCGGTAATGCCCATGTGGTAGTCGTTAAAGGCGTCCCACAGGCCGTCCTGGATCATGCTGTCCTGCAGGCTGGCGTGGCCGAAACGCAGGCCGTCGCGGGCGCCATGCATCAGATAGGGAGCATTGCTCATGCTCTCCTGGCCGCCGGCGATAACGATCCCGGCGTCGCCGCAGCGGATCGCCTGCACCGCCTGCTGAACCGCTTTCAGTCCGGAGCCGCACACCAGATTGACGGTGACCGCCGGAGTGTCGACCGGCAGGCCGGCCCGCAGCGCGGTCTGGCGCGCCGGGTTCTGCCCGCAGCCGGCGGTAAGCACCTGGCCGAAAATTAGTTCGTCGACCGCTGCGGCGGGCAGCTGGCAGCGTTCAAGCAGGCCGCGCACCACCGCTGCGCCGAGGTCGACGGCGGAAAGAGGGGCGAAGGCGCCGCGAAAGCTGCCTACCGGGGTGCGTACGGCAGCAACAATGGCAATATCGGTCATGGTCTCTCCTTAACTGAAGCGCATTTCGCGCACGTCGTCAGCGACGATCAGCCGTCCCGCCGTTTTACGTATCACCTCGTCGGGGCTGACCCCCGGGGCCACTTCGCGCAGGACAAACGCGCCGTCGACAATCTCCAGCAGGGCCAGATCGGTGAGTACCCGGCGAATACAGCCCACGCCGGTGAGCGGCAGGGTGCACTGCGGCAGCAGTTTGGATTCGCCGTTTTTTGAGGCGTGGGTCATCACCACGATGATGTTCTGCGCGCCGGCCACCAGGTCCATGGCGCCGCCCATCCCCTTGACCATTTTTCCAGGGATCATCCATGAGGCGATGTTGCCCGCGACGTCGACCTCAAAGGCGCCAAGAACGGTCAGGTCGACGTGGCCGCCGCGGATCATGGCGAACGACTGGGCGGAATCGAAGATCGCCGCCCCGGTTTGCGCGGTGACGGTTTGTTTACCGGCGTTAATCATGTCGGCGTCGACGGTTTCCTCATCGGGAAATTCGCCCATCCCCAGCAGGCCGTTCTCCGACTGGAGCATCACTTCAATGCCGGCGGGAATGTAGTTGGCCACCAGCGTCGGGATACCGATCCCGAGGTTGACGTAGTCGCCGTCGCGCAGCTCCTGGGCGACGCGCATCGCCATTTGTTCACGGGTCAGCATCTCAGTGCCCTCCGGCGCGCAGGGTGCGCTGTTCAATACGTTTTTCGAATTGCCCGACGATCAGCCGGTCGACATAGATCCCCGGAGTATGGATGGCGGAGGGGGGCAGTTCGCCCGGCGGCACAATCTCTTCCACCTCCACTACCGTAATGCGCCCGGCGGTGGCCATCAGCGGGTTGAAATTCTGCGCGGTGTGGCGATAGACCACGTTGCCGTACCAGTCGGCTTTCCAGCCTTTGACCAGCGCGAAATCGCCGCGGATCGCCTCTTCAAGGATGTAGTGTCTTCCGTCGAACTGGCGCACCTCTTTGCCTTCGGCGACCGGGGTGCCATACCCGGTGGCGGTGTAAAAGCCGGGGATGCCAGCGCCGCCGGCGCGGATTTTTTCCGCCAGCGTTCCCTGCGGGGTGAGTTCTACCGCCAGCTCGCCGCTCAGGACCAGCTGTTCAAACAGCGCGTTTTCCCCGACGTAAGAGGCCACCACCTTGCTGACCTGGCGCGACTCCAGCAGCATGCCGAGACCGAAACCGTCGACCCCGCAGTTGTTGGAGACCACCGTCAGCCCCTGCACCTGGCGACGCTGCACCTCGGCGATCAAGTTCTCGGGAATGCCGCACAGGCCGAAGCCGCCGGCGAGCAGCGTCATGCCGTCCGTTAACCCTTCCAGCGCCGCTTCGTAACTGGCGACGCGTTTATCCAGTCCTGCCATCTTGTCTCTCCTGCCTTGCGATAGCCTTATCATTGGCGCAGGCGACTGATTTGATAATTTTGAATTTGTGACTCACTCATTTGGAATTTTAATTAATTTCCTGTTAACTAATTTTTTTCAATTAGTTAACAGGATGAAAAATGAGAATGAGTGTCAAACAGTTACGCGCGTTTTTAGCGGTAGCTCACACTCTGAATTTCGCCCACGCCAGCGAAAGGCTGAATCTGTCGCAGCCAGCTCTCAGCCTGACCATCAAAGGGTTGGAGGAGGCGCTGGGCGGCGCGCTGCTGCAGCGCAGCACCCGCAAAGTGACCCTTACCCAGGAGGGGGAACTCTTTCTGCCGATGGCCCGTCAGCTGCTGGCCGACTGGGATAACGTCGAGGAGGCCATGCGTCAGAGCTTTACCCTGCAGCGGGGTAAAATTTCGGTCGCCGCGATGCCGTCGTTTGCCGCCAACGTTCTGCCGGAGGCGCTGAAAGCCTTTCGCGACCGCTATGCCGGGGTGAACGTCACGGTGCATGACGTGATTAATGAGCAGGTGATCGAGATGGTGCGCGAGGGGCGGGTGGAGATGGGCATCGCTTTCGAGCCATCGCCCAACCACAACCTGCTGTTTACCCCGCTGGCGGTGGACCGCTTCGTGGCGATCGTTCCCCAACAATCCCCGCTGGCGAAGAAAAAGCAGCTCTCCTGGCAGGAGCTGTTGACCCTCGACTTTATTACCCTGCAGCGCCCCTCGGCGGTACGCCTGATGCTGGAGGAGGCGCTGGCGCGCAGCGGACGTCAGCTGGACGTGGCGCTGGAGAGTCATCAGCTGGTGACGGTGGGGAGGATGGTGGCCAGCGGCCTGGGGGGCAGCGCGGTGCCGGCGCTGTGTAAAACGCAGATGGCATCGTTGGGCGCCGTCTGCATCCCGCTCAGCGATCCGCCGATTGAGAAGTGCGTCGGCGCGATCCATGCCGGACATCTGCCGCTGTCGAAGGCGGCGCAGGCGCTGCTGGATACGCTGAAAGGGTTTTTACCCACCTGAGGTGTGGGCGTCAAAAAAAAACCGGCCTGCTGGCCGGTTTGACAATCAGATTTTACAGGCGTCGCCGCAGTCGTCGTCGGCAACGATCGCCTGGGCTTTTTTGTCCGCTTCTTCCAGACGCTCCGCGTTGCGCTCTTCCGCTTCATCCAGGCCGCTGAAGACCAGGTTGTCGAGATCAATTTCCATAAGTTACCTATCGTTGCTGGTTTTGAATCAGGGTCAAGTAT
>NZ_JAGRQY010000150.1:0-22788 GCF_018223905.1 Klebsiella sp. 28 | reverse complement strand
TAAAAAAACAAAAAATACAAAGTTATCTTTTTATATTTTGACAATAACACAACTGGCGTCAATATATTGATTATTAATGAAAAAAGAAGCAATGTGAATATAAGCATGTCATTAACCTGAAGAAATCATAATATCAATATTGCATTTAATCTAAATAAATCATGCTATTTTTATGATTAAAATAGCCTATACTCTTAACCATAAAATTAACCGATCCATTAGCTAACATGAATCCGCAGCGCATTTGTAAAGAAACGCTGCGGTGAACTCATTATTTTTTATTATCAGTATAGGTATATCCGTAATGATTATAGCCATAACTATAATAACTACTTGCTTTCTTTATTATACCGTTCAAGATACATCCCTTAACAATAACACCACTTTGTTCAAATCGTCTGACGCTCACTTCAATTTCTTTTGCTGTATTCTGTTCAAACCTAGCAACAAGTAACGTAGTGCCAACATAATTACCTATGATTGCGGCATCCGTAACCGCTAATATTGGCGGCGTATCTAATACAACGATCTCATAATTCTGGCTAGCCCACGAAAGAAGTGCGTCGAAATTCTTATGCATTAAAAGTTCTGCAGGGTTAGGAGGAACAGCACCCCTAGCTATAAAATCAAATCCTGCCATGCTAAGAGGTTGAATAGCTCTTTCTACAGTCATTTTACCAGATAATATATCAGATAAGCCTTTTGTATTCTCAACATTAAATAGATTATGCGTATAACCCTTACGCATATCAGTATCAATAAATAGCACTTTTTTCCCACTTTGAGCAATAACAGCTGCTAAGTTAGTGCTAACAAATGTTTTACCAGCATTTGGACTTGCGCCTGATATCATAAGGATATTATTCCTAGATTCCATCATCGCAAAATGCAAGCTTGTTCGTAAGCCGCGAATAGCTTCAATTGCTAAATCTGCTGGATTCTCCACTGCTAAAAATGCCTGCTTAATATCGTAATTTTTATTTTTCCAGCTAGCCTTTTTGACTGCATTATTCGCAAAAGCTTCAGAGACAGGTATACTTGCATATACATTGATACCTAATTCCTCTAATTGTTCTGGTGACTCGATTCCACGACGTAAGAACACTCGTAAAAGAACTATACCTATTGCAACAACGCTACCGAATATGAATCCAATAAGTATTATCACAATTTTTTTAGGCTTTACTGGTTTTGTCTGAGCTACCGCGTTGTCAATGATTCTTACATTACCAATCGCACTCGACTTGGCAATATTGAGCTCCTGTTGTCGATTGAGTAATTGCATGTAGACTGCTCTACCAGATTCAACATCTCGACTCAAACGCAATATTTCTTGCTGTGTTTCAGGCATTACTGAAACTCGTTTGTTTAATTTAGCTTTTTCTTCCTGAAGAGTTTTTCTTTTTTCCATTAATGCCTTATAGTTTGGGTGCTCTTTCGTATATAACTGAGAGATCTCAGACTCTCTGAATGTCAAATCATTTAACTGATTATCAACATTTACAATTTGCTCTAATACAGATTTGGCCTCCAGCGACAAATCTACGGAATCATTTTTACGCCGATACTCATTAAGCTTATCTTCTGCAACATCAAGATCATTTCTTACTTTCGGTAGTTGATTGCTCAAAAACTCTAAGCTTTTTGCATCTTGAGCAGCTTGACGTGCAATATTTTGAGATAAATAATTGTTGCTTATACTATCTATAATATTAGTTATCAATTCAGGATTATCACCTGTTATCGATAATACTAATATTCCAGTATCTTTCCCTTGGTCTGCTACAGAAAGAACTTCTTGTAATTTTGTAATTGCTTCGAGCCGTGTTATATAAGATATCGTAAACTTTGAACCTGGTTCAGCATCTATTTTATCAACTTTTATTGATATTCCTTTATCATCCAGCAGTTCACCAACTTTACCATTAAAAGTAAAGTCATCACCTTTAACAACAAAATGTTCATTATCTTTAACGGTTAATTCCACTTTTGGAACATCGATATCTTCACTTGTCGGAAGATAGAGCCTCGACACTACAAGTTCACCATCTTTCTTGCCCGATAAACGTTGCCAGCCTCGGCCAAAAATTGGGAAATACTTAGGCTTAATCACAGCTTGAAGATTGAGATCATCAACTGTTTTTCCTAAGATCATCCTAGATTTTAGTAAAGCAATTTCTGGTTCTGACTGAGGTTGGCTATCAGGCAGCATTTGAGATAAATTACTTAATATAGCATTAGCCTGTTTTTGCTCGACTTGGATCAATGCATCAGCTTGATAAATTGGTGTGGCAAAAAGAGCATATATGAGCGCACACAATGTAAATAAAGAAGTTACTGCAATAATGAGTTTTCGATGGTCAACAAGCTCGCCTAATAATCGACCTAAATCGATCTCATCTGCGTCGTTTGTTATTAGCTTATTATTTACTGAAGACATGCTTTGATTCCTGATTATTTAGCGCCTATTTTCTCAATCCAACGTAGCCCAGATTGCTCTATCAATTGATAAACAGAAGAAAATGCCTCTTCACTTTTATGGTAAGGATCTGGTATATCACGAGAGCCTAACCAATGCCCAAACAACATCGTCTTCCCACGAGCTTCTGGTGAAATCTGGCTGATTTGCTCTAAATGTTTCTTTTCCATGACCAATATTAAGTCATAATGACGGCCCAATGATGAAGTAAATTGCTGCCCTTTATGTCCGTCAAGTGAAAGACCGTGAAATGCAGCTATTTTTACAGCACTTTCATCCGCCTCATGACCAATTAAAGCGCCGGTCCCTGCGGAATCAATTTTCATATTAGGAAGTCCCTGTCGCAGAAATCGCTCTGCTATTGGCGAGCGACATATATTACCCGTACATACAACTAGGATAGAATTAAGCATAGCCATCACCAAGTTCGAATAAACTTACCAGTCTCTGTCATGTCATGTACACCAGTGATCGTTGGCACTAGCTGTGATATTACACGATTCCAACGAACCAATGGAGCAGTTGTTACATAAACAATATCATAAGGCTGTAATTGAAATTCTGTACCTAATACCATAGCAGAGGCATCTTGTGCATTTAACTGATAAATATTTGCAATTTTTCCTTGCTTGTCATCTTTCAACTGTCTAATAACAAATACGCCTGTGGCATCACTCATTTCTTGTGAGATACCTTCAGCGTTACCCAATGCTTCAGCTAAAGTCATGCCACTGCGGTCCATCTTCATAGTGGCTTGCTTAACAACTTCGCCCATAACAAATACTTTCAGATCATCGTTGCGAGGTACAAACAAAATATCGCCAGGATATAAGAGATGGTTTTGAGATAAATCTCCTTTTTGCATTAACGCGTATAGTGAAATTTTAGTGTCTTTTCCATTATGCGTTAGAACAACATTGCGCCAATCGGCATCAGGAGCCAATCCACCAGCATTATTAATAGCGTCCATTACGGTAAGTGGAATATTTGTGATAGGCTGCTGACCAGATTTAACTACTTCTCCTGTTACGTAGGTTTTTTGCGATCTAAATGCAGCAATACTGACATCAACTTGTGGGCTTTCAATATAAGTTGTCAAGCGGCTAGCGATATCCTGACGCACCTGACTGATGGTTTTCCCAGCAACCTGCAGTTTACCAATATAGGGATAGAAAATCGTGCCATCGGAGTTAACCCAGTTACCGGTGTCGCTGGCACTACGGTATTGCCCGGCCGGAGTAGTCAATTCCGGGTGATCCCATACCGTAACCATCAACACATCGCCAACTCCAATGCGATATTCATAACTACGGAGTAAGTTATCCAGTTGCGGATTGGGACGAGCCAGAACGGTTTCTGGGCGAAGTTGATCAATCAATCCTGGTGTCATCGGATATACATTGACCAACTTATCCAAATCGTAATCACTATCTGGGAGTTCAACCACGTTCTTGCGCAGACTATTTAATCCCTGACCAGGGATAATTGTACAACCCGATAAAAACCCAATAGCCAACGCTAATGCCGAAAATCTAACAATTTTTTTCTTCATAATGTCACATCATCAGTAAATCAAAATTTGCCAATTCCTGAGCAGCTGTCATAGCCGTTGCTTCCCTGCCGGCCTATGGAGAGATAAAAGCTGACTGCGTCCTGCAGCGCTACCACCCTCTCTCCCCTGTTTCAGCATTCAGCCTTATAAACTAAACGGTATCTCTATCCCTGCGCTGGCCCCAACGTCATCTCTGTCGCTGTTGTCAGCGTTGGTATACCATAAAGAAGTGTTCAGTCGAACCGACTGATAGACATCCCCGCTCCAGCCTAGCTGTACACCTTTCAAGGTATCGGCATGTGGGAATGCTTTGTTGATCGACTGGTTCTCCGGGTTAACCTTGGCGTAAACGATGCGCGTACTCCAGCGCTGGTTATCTTCAGTAATCAGCTCAACCTTCCCGGCAATGAGTTGACCATCTCCGCCCATCGCATCCCCCAGCGGATACCCCTGTTGGTAGTAACCATCCTTGTAGATGTGATGCGTATAAATGTAATCAGTGCGGCTCATGTTAGATCTTGTATCGTGCGCCTCAACGTACCAGTTCACCGCATCTTTACCCCAGCCGTGGTGCCCTTCCACTCCTCCCAGGAACATGTTGGCCGATGGTAAATAACCAGACTCATCTTCGCCGATCATTTGTCCGTAGAAGCTCACCGGCCAGCCCAGGGTCGGCTCCAATTTGAATTTAAAGTCAAATCCGGCCAGCTGGTTCCCCGGCTCGTTATCCGTTCCGGTATTGTCTTTCCCTGTAAAGCCATCCCAGAAGCTACTGAATGATTGTGGTCGCCCTTCCCCGCCCCACTGCATAATACGCGACGCACCCAATTCTAAAGACTGGAATGGTGAGAAAGTGAAACGACCGCCGATAATTTTGGCATGGGGTACCGCGGTATATTGATTCATCTGACTGGCTGAAATCTGATACTGCCATGGCCCCACCCAGCGCAACCACCAGGTCTCTGGCGCCGCCTGCTCGGCGCGCTGCATCAGGAAACCGGTCATTGGCCGCATCGCATCACCGCGGATCAGGCTGCCTTCATAACCCGGCCCCCACCACTCCGGCATCTGACCAAATGAGAGCCACTGGTTCCAGAACTTAACCGCACCATAGGCGCCGTTAGCATTAAAACGTGAACCGTTGCTGATGCGCTCATCACCTTCAACGTTACCCTGCAGGTGCACATCCCACCACTCGCCGCTGTTGTTGAACGCCAGGCCTAACGAGTTATCTGCCGGCTGTGTCTGACCAAACCCCTGCGGAGTGCCCGGCTGATCGGTTGAAGTGTAGCCGGTAACCCGGAAATCCGCTTTTAAGGCAGACAGTCGCTGGTTAATACGCGCCAGCACCACTTGTTCAGAAGAATAGGACGGTTTGGCCTTTTTTAGCGCCCGGGAGATCTCTTCCTGGCTCAGCGGCCAGGTCGACAGGCTCAGATGGATGACCCCGCGATCGGAAAGCCAGGCCAGGTCGTTACGCAAGTCGTTGTCATTTACCACTAACCCGGCCGCGTAAGCCTGGGCTCCCAGGGAGGAAAGCAAACCCAACGTCGCGGCAATGCGCGCAATTTTTATCATTGTACAAGATCCATTTTCAGCCCCGCTGTCGTATCTCAATGAGAATGAGGGGAATACCAAGATAGAAAGCGCTCGCGGCACCAGCTGACTTCGCTGTGCAACACCGGCGAGGCAAGTACATTTACCCTAAGCTGCTTGTTAGCCTTATAACATCCACTCAGCTCACAATGTAGGCGAATTTTACCCTACAGGCTATGGATGAGACAGGAAAGTTAATCTCCAGGCGATATCAGCAGCCGCTCCTGGCCAACTTCTGAGGATATCCGTAGAAAATTGATAGATATCTATTGATGATGATCATCCTGACCGGGTCGATATTTACAGCCGTTGAAGAGAACCTCTGTGCAGCAGCAAGCGGCTTCAGCGACGCTACCGCCCCTGGCTTAACAGCTACCAGCGCACTGACTACCTGAACGACTTAATTTTTATCAACCTGTGGATGAATAATTGGTCAGGCCATTATTTTTGGCGGCGTTAAGTTTACGGGATTTCGGTCACAATTGGGAGTGTTGTTACCGAATATCTGCCAATTGATGCCGCCTGTCGTTCTACTGACAAAAAATAAGCGGGTCACCAATTAAGATTATTCACTGATTTCCAGGGTTAGAAATCTTCCCGGTACTGCTACAACATCACACATGCAGCTAACTGACTGTAAAAAAGCGTCTTTTTCCATAGCTCATCATCATGCAAAAATCAGATGATGGCGTTATAGTCAACTACAATTTCTAATAGTTTCCTGTGTCTGGATATTCATTGGATGTGCATCAGGTAACGTCTCAGCGCATTTAAGAAACGTCTGATCAAAGCTATATCCAGGCAAATATTCAATAACAATGTAGTAGCACTTCATTATTTCATAAATATGAATTATCAATTACCGGATATATAGTAGATTATTTTCTTATTTGTCTAATTAACCGGCGAAAACTTAATTTCCCCTGTAAAACAAATGGCGATTACCAGACCTGCTTGTGCAGATCGGTACGCGTAAAGGGTTTATCCAGCGGCCCCACCGCGGTGGCGATTTGTCCCAGCAGGGACTGAGTCGGCGCTTTGCTACCGCTATGTAAAAGGATAAGTGGAACCATCACCAGGCATGCGACACCGCCCCATGAGATATTCACGCTTTCCGGATCAGAGGTACGTTTTTGCAACACCAGGAACAAAGCGCTGCCAGCAGCGCCCAGCAGCAGGCCGGCAATCACTTCCGAGACGGAATGCGCATGGATGACCAGCCGCGAATAGCCCACCACGGCGGCCAGAACATAGCCGGTAATAACGGCCGCTTTACGCAGACCGACGGAGAAACGGGCGCTGAGCAGCCACAGGAAGATAGGCCAGAAGGCCGCGGAGAGCGCGGAGTGGCCGCTGAAGCCGGTGTAATCCAGCTCCCGAATACCCAGACCCCAGCCCATAAAGGCCAGTTTGGAGGCGCAGACGATAGCGCCGGTGATACCGAACAGCAAACCCCACTGCCACGCCAGCAACCGCGACGTTTTACGCAGCATCAGGACAATAAACAGCGCCGCTGCGCTGGGCAGTAAAACGGTGCTATCGCCAAAAAATGAGATGAGTTGCCAGTTCATATACCTGTGATCCTTCGATGATGTCCACTGCCGTGCTCAGGGATTATCCGTAATGTCTGTACCAGCTCGCATGCCAATTCATTTCACATTTTTATGCATGCAAGTGAGATGTTTAAAGCGGAAACATGATCGCAGTCAAGTTTTATTTTTGGCTGACGTTGACCGCTTTCCCTGCGCTTTAGGAATTGTCGCACTAAGTGACTATTCATAAAGCATTATTGCCGCTACTCCGACCATTGCACCACATAGGCCAGAGACAAACTACCAGAAGTCTCCGAAGCCATACGTTTCTTTACAATCGTTATAACATTCACATTATGAATAATTTCTGCATAACGTTATGAGCGGCAGGACGAATGTTCACGCCCTGCCCCCCGGCACTACGCTGGCGCTCAGGCCAGCAGTTTTTTAATGCTTTCGCGGAATTTGGCGCCTTCTTTCAGGTTACGCATCCCGTAGGTGACGAAGGCCTGCATGTAGCCCATTTTCTTCCCGCAGTCGTAGCTTTCGCCGGTCATCAGCATCGCGTCGACGGACTGCTTCTTCGCCAGTTCGGCAATGGCGTCGGTCAGCTGGATACGGCCCCATGCGCCCGGCTCGGTACGTTCCAGTTCGGCCCAGATATCCGCCGACAGCACATAGCGCCCCACCGCCATCAGATCGGAGTCCAGAGTCTGCGGCTCGTCCGGTTTTTCAATAAACTCGACGATACGCGCCACCTGGCCTTCAGCCACCATCGGCTCTTTGGTCTGGATGACGGAGTATTCGGAGAGATCGCCCGGCATGCGTTTCGCCAGCACCTGGCTGCGGCCGGTCTCGTTAAAGCGGGCGATCATAGCGGCGAGGTTATAGCGCAGCGGGTCAGCGGTGCCGCCGTCAAGGATGATATCCGGCAGGACCACCACAAACGGGTTGTCGCCGACTACCGGGCGGGCGCAGAGGATGGAGTGGCCCAGGCCCAGCGGCTGCGCCTGACGCACGTTCATGATGGTCACGCCCGGCGGGCAAATGGCCTGCACTTCCGCCAGCAGCTGGCGCTTCACGCGCTGTTCCAGCAGGGCTTCCAGCTCGTAGGAGGTGTCGAAGTGGTTTTCCACCGCGTTCTTCGAGGAGTGCGTCACCAGAACAATCTCTTTGATCCCGGCGGCGACGATTTCGTCAACGATGTACTGAATCATTGGCTTATCAACGATCGGCAGCATCTCCTTTGGAATTGCCTTTGTGGCCGGCAGCATATGCATGCCTAGTCCTGCGACCGGAATAACCGCTTTCAAATTCGCCATATTCATCTTCACCTGTTTGGTTGCAAAACACGCGGTTTTGCAAAATTGTACATGTCACAAATCCATTGGAACTGATAATACACGGATACTGCCCGGGCATCTGCCCGCCAAATTCTTAAATTCACTGTCACGTAAAAGAATACACACAACTCCCTTTTACCAACAGTCAGAAGTGAGAATAATCTTATTTTCGTTCAGGTTATTCAGCGGCTCGTTCCTTTGCGCCGCGCGATGTGGCTGAGAGGCCCGTCTATCGGGGTCTGTTGGCCGCCGGCCCCGCCGCGCCGCGCGTATGCCTGGAAAGAATAGATAGAGATAATAAATTTCGCCAGGCAATATATTTCAGCATAAACAGCCGGATATGACGACATATTAGCCTGAATCCGCGACGGTGAACTGCGATCCGCCCTATTCTGCACTCACTTCATAATATGAATTATGCCGGTTTTGTGAGCGGGCTTCGCGCTTCGCTTCTGCTCTGCGCATCCGCGCTCGCCGTGACGAACCGCGGGAGGAAGGCCTTTTGCCGCCCTCGCTGAAACGCAGCGGAAAAAGTTCTGATATCGGCAAGCTTATTCCATGGTCGCCGCCATGGTGTTATTTTTTCACTGTTCTTTTCCGGAACATAATTCTTATCGGTTCGCTTAATCCGCTGGAAATATATCCACCCACGGCAGGGCGATATCCGCGTCGTTATTGCATTTTAGACTCATCTTATCCATGATCGTGGTAACACATACCGCAGTCGTACAGGTTTTAATACATATGGAATGGATTGCCGATCCGTCAATCTGGGCAGGTCTCGTCACGCTGGTGGTTATCGAACTGGTGTTGGGTATCGATAACCTGGTCTTTATCGCTATCCTCGCCGAGAAACTCCCTCCCGCCCAGCGCGACCGCGCGCGGATCACTGGCCTGATGCTGGCGATGGTCATGCGTCTTCTGCTGCTGGCCTCTATCTCCTGGCTGGTCACCCTGACCAAACCGCTGATTGTTTTTCACGACTTCAGCTTTAGCGCCCGCGATTTGATTATGCTGTTTGGCGGCCTGTTTCTGCTGTTTAAAGCGACCGTCGAGCTTAATGAGCGGCTGGAGGGGAAAGACAGCGATAACCCCACCCAGCGCAAAGGGGCGAAATTCTGGGCCGTCGTGGCGCAGATCGTGGTGCTCGACGCCATCTTCTCACTCGACTCGGTGATCACTGCCGTCGGCATGGTTGATCACCTTGCGGTGATGATGGCCGCCGTGGTTATCGCCATCAGTCTGATGCTGATGGCCAGCAAGGCGCTGACGCGCTTCGTTAACAGCCACCCGACCATCGTGATCCTCTGTCTGAGCTTCCTGCTGATGATCGGCTTCAGTCTGATTGCTGAAGGCTTCAGCTTTATCATTCCGAAAGGCTATTTATATGCGGCCATTGGCTTCTCGGTCATGATTGAAGCGCTTAACCAGCTGGCGCAGTTTAACCGCCGTCGCTTCCTCTCCGCCAATATGACGCTGCGTCAGCGCACTACCGAAGCGGTGATGAATTTGCTGAGCGGGCAGAAAGAAAAAGCTGAACTGGATGCTGACACGGCGTCGCTGGTCGCCGATCAGGATCAACATCCACTGTTTAATCCGCAGGAACGACTGATGATTGAGCGGGTGCTGAACCTTAATCAGCGCAGCGTCAGCAGTATTATGACGTCGCGCCATGATATCGAGCGCATCAACCTTAGCGCGCCGGAGGAAGAGATCCGCAGCCTGGTGGAGAAAAATCAGCATACCCGTCTGGTGGTCACCGGCGGGAAAGATAATGAAGATCTGCTGGGGGTGGTGCATGTTATTGACCTGCTCCAGCAGTCCCTGCGCCAGGAGCCGCTGGATCTGCAGGCGCTGGTGCGTCAACCGCTGGTCTTCCCGGAGGGTCTGCCGCTCCTCTCGGCGCTCGAGCAGTTCCGCCAGGCCCGCACCCATTTTGCCTTTGTGGTCGATGAGTTTGGCTCCGTCGAGGGGATTGTGACCCTCAGCGACGTGATGGAGACCATCGCCGGTAATCTGCCCAATGAGGTGGAGGAGATCGATGCCCGGCACGATATTCAGCATCATCAGGACGGTTCGTGGACGGTCAATGGCCATATGCCGCTGGAGGACCTTGTGCAGTACGTTCCGCTGCCGCTGGATGATAAACGTGAGTATCACACCGTTGCCGGTCTGTTGATGGAGTATTTGCAGCATGTGCCGCAGGTGGGGGAAACCATTGAGATTGACGGTTATACGCTGCGCACGCTGCAGGTCGACAGCCATCGGGTGCAGAAGGTGCAGATCGTCCCGCCGGTAAAGCAGGATGAGCTGGATTATGAGGTGTAATCGTCAGGCATAAAACGGCCCGGGGTATCCCGGGCCGTAAAATTGATAGCCAGATATCCTGTTTAATGCCTGATGGCGCTTCGCTTATCAGGCCTACGGAATGGCGAACTAATCGGGGTATGGCACCCTCCATATAATCCAGGCCGGGTCAGGCGTAGCTGCCACACTGCCTGATGGCACTTCGCTTATCAGGCCTACGGGATGGCGAACTAATCGGGGGGTGACACCCACCGTATAATCCAGGCCGGGTCAGGCGTAGCCGCCACACTGCCTGATGGCGCTTCGCTTATCAGGCCTACGGGATGGCGAACTAATCGGGGTATCACACCCACCGTATAATCCAGGCCGGGTCAGACGCAGCCGCCACACTGCCTGATGGCGCTTCGCTTATCAGGCCTACGGGATGGCGAACTAATCGGGGTATCACACCCACCGTATAATCCAGGCCGGGTCAGGCGTAGCCGCCACACTGCCTGATGGCGCTGCGCTTATCAGGCCTACATTAAGTGGCGACGCAAACGGATGATATTGCGCACATCCCAGGCCGGGTCAGGCGCAGCCGCCACCCGGCATCATCGTGACATCAGACGTTGACGATAAGCACGCAGCCCGGAAACTTCCGGGCCGCGGGGGTGGGAATTACAGCTTATCGAGCAGCTTTTTGGCATCGTTGCCGTCTTTGCTGCCTTTATTACGCTCAACCCAGTCGTTGAGGCGCTGCTTCGCTTCATCCTGCAGCTGTTTGCGCAGGATCTGGTCGACCTGCAGACTGTAGCTCAGCGACTGCCACTCGCCGTAGATGCGCAGCGGGATAGCGGTCTGTTTCAGGCGGTCGATAAGCTTGCCCTCCCCTTTCCAGCCGCCGAGCACGCGCACGTTGAAGCGCATATCGCAGTTCTCTTTCTGCAGATCGAGCTGTCCTTCGCCGGTCATCGCCATCACGTCGGACTGCCCCTGCAGGCGGTTCAGCGTCACCAGCCCGTTATCCAGCGTCAGCCGGCTGCTCACGGAATCCAGGCGGGTGGCATTGTCGTAATTTTCCTGCGCCCGCACGTTGGTGCTGCGCTCCACGGCCTGCTGCACCAGCTGCTGGAAGTTCAGCCCTTCGGTGCGGGTATCGGCCATCTGGAGCTGAGCCTGTCCCTGCCAGTGGCGACGGAAATCATCGGCGTCAATGCGCGTTCCGGAAAATTCGCCGCTCAGCGACAGCTTGCCGGTCAGGTTTAAGGAATAGTTAAAGGCCTTGATCAGCGAACCGATCTCCACATTCTGCAGCGCCGGCTGGAACGTCGCCAGCGGCGTGTCGCCGCGGGCATCCAGGGTGCCAGGGAGAGAGAGCTGCCCGCCATCAAGATTGCCCTGCATTTTGCTGACCGTCAGCAGCCCCTGCTGGTTGCTGATTTCGCTCTGCACCTGGGTAAAGTTCAGACCGCGCCACTGCAGCTGGTCGGCGCTCAGGGCCATTCGGCCGTTGAAGCCGCGCAGGCTCTGGTAATCTTCGCGCTCATCGCTGTCGGCGATCACCGGGCGCAGCGGTCGCGTCTGACTCTGGCCCTGCTGACTGGCGCTACTGTCCGTCGCCGGCGACCTTTGCGCCAGCAGACTATCGAGATCGAGAGTGGTGGCGTGCAAATCCAGCGACCAGTCCGGGCGATCCCCCAGCACCACGCTGCCGCTGCCGGTAACGGTGCTGCGGTTAGCCATCAGATTCAGGTTGTCAAAACGCAGGGTCTTGTCATCTTCCTGCCAGCTGGCCTGCAGACTCCCCTGACCATTAATGCCGTCCGGTGGGAGCTCGGCGCCGCGCAACTGCCAGCTAAGCTGGGTAAAGTCGGCTTTTAAGGAGTGCGGATAATCGCCGCCCTGCACGGTGGCGGAGAAGTTCAGCGCCAGGTCGCGCTGGTCGCGGTTCACCCGGCCGGAGAAATCCACGGTGGCCCGGTGATTCTCATCCTGCTCCATCTGCAGACGGATATCGCGCACGGTCACCTGCTCGCCGTTCTCATGCTGGAAGAAGAGCACGCTGTCGGCCACCTGCAGCTGACGCACATCGTAGGACCATCCGCGATCCTCCGGGGCCAGCGGCAGGGTGTTGTCATGCGGCACCACCGGCGCTGAGCTGTCGCGAACCGCCTCGGTTTTCGGGGTCAGCTGGATCACCGCGCCCTTGAGCATCACCTGCTTAACCTGCAGCTGATGCGAGAGCAGCGGCAGCAGCGCCACGTCGAGGCGCATATTGTCGGCGCGGATCACCGGCTCTTCGGCGCCTCGGGCGGTCAGCGTCATCCGTCCGCTGAGAATGCTGAGCTGCGGCCAGACGTGCCAGCGCAGCGGGCCATCAAGGTCAAGCTGATAACCGCTGCGCTCTGCCACCTCATGCACCATATAGGCGCGAAAATCGTTGGGATTGACCAGCAATACCAACGAGGTAAGCCCGGCGACTATGACCGCCAGCAGGATCATCAGCGTTGTCAGTATTCGTCTCATGGCACCCTCAGCAACACCCCGTTGACGTTATCAATCCTTGTCGATTCGGCTCGCCACCGCGCCCTGCTGGTCGCGATATTTGGCGTCTTCACGGCGGTTATACGGCCGGGCCGCCGGGCCCGATAACGGTTCAAAGCTCAGCGCGCCGATGGGCATCCCCGGGCGCAGCGCCAGCGGCAGCTTACCGGAGTTGTAAAACTCAAGCACGATGCAGCCGGACCAGCCTGGATCGATACGGTGCGCGGTAACGTGCACCATCAGCCCCAGGCGCGCCAGCGAGGAGCGTCCGTCCAGCCAGCCTACCAGGTCGGCAGGCAGGGTGACAGACTCGTAGGTCACCGCCAGCGCCAGTTCGCCCGGATGCAGGAAAAAGGCCTCCCCTTCCGGCAGGACGATCTCTTCGCTCATCACCCGGTCCAGCGCGGCGCTGACCTCGGCCTTCGGGCCGCTTAAATCGATAAACGGCGCCGTGTGGCCACGGAAGGTGCGAAATTTATTACCCAGCCGTACATCAACCGTCGCGCCATTAATACGCTCAACGGGCGGACGCGGATTGATGGCGAGTCGCCCTTCATCCAACCAGGCTTCGATATCTCGGTCACACAGACGCATGGGCTTTCTCCTTATAAGGCTGCTTCCCGCACGCTTCGCGGCGGAGAGGGCAACAGGGCTACTCTTTGCACGTTACACAATTCGGCCAGGTTATTCAAAGAACTGACTGATTTTGGCCTTCAGAATATCAATAGCGATGCGGTTTTTGCCGCCGCGCGGCACGATGATGTCGGCATACTGCTTCGACGGTTCAATAAACTGCAGGAACATCGGGCGCACGGTTTTCTGATACTGGGCCATCACCGAGTCCATGGAGCGGCCGCGCTCGTTAACGTCGCGCTTAATACGGCGCATCAGGCAAATATCGAGAGGGGTGTCGACGAAAATAGAGAAGTTGAGCTCGTTACGCAGGCGCGCATCGGTCAGCAGCAGGATCCCTTCAAGGATAATCACCTTCTTCGGCTCGACGTGAATGGTGTTCGGCGTGCGGGTATGCTCGACGTAGCTATAGACCGGCAGTTCAATCGGCTGGCCGCTTTTCAGCATCTGCAAATGCTGGAACAACAGACTGTGGTCCATTGAGCTCGGGTGGTCATAGTTGGTTTTGACGCGCTCTTCCATCGACAGATGGCTTTGATCTTTGTAATAGCTGTCTTCCGGAATGACGCCAATATGTTCGTCGCCAACTTGTTCACGCAATTCGCGATAGAGAGTACTGGCGATAAGACTTTTGCCAGAAGCCGATGCGCCGGCGATGCCTACAATGACGCACTGATGGGACATATCAGTCATAAATTTTTGCGACCTGATTAACCTGGATAGAGATGGAGGGTGGCGGCGGACCGCCAAACGCGGCAATTATAGGGATTTCAGCGTCCCGATACCAGTGGTATGCGCCCCGGGCGGCTATTCCGCCGCCGGCGCCCAGTCATCGGTATACCAGATATGCAACAGCGCGTAGGATCGCATCGGCTGCCAGCGGCGGGCATAGCGGGCGATGGCGGCCGGGGTCATTCCCGGAAAGCGCTGTTTAATCAGGTAATCATCCGGCAAAAAGACATCTTTCGCCTGCCAGCCGCGCAGGGCAAAGTAGTTTGCCGTCCAGCGGCCAATCCCGGGCAGGGTCTGCAGTTGACGCAGCCCGGCGTCAATATCCGCCGGCGCCGTCAGGGGCAGCTCGCCGTTGAGCGCCGCCCGGGCGAGGTGGATCAGCGCCTCCGCGCGTCGCAGCGGCATCCCCAGCGCCTTCAGCGCCTGCGGATCGGCACGGGACAGCGCCTCTGGCGTCGGGAACAAGACATATCCAGGCGCCTCCGCCAGCGGTTCGCCCCAGCCAGCCGCCACTTTGGCGGTGAGCCGGGCGGCCATCGCCACGCTCACCAGCTGGCCCAGCACCGCGCGCACCGCCTGCTCGAAGGCATCCAGCGCCCCCGGCAGGCGCAGCCCCGGCCGCGCCTGCGGCAGGTCGCCCAGCGTGCGAGCGACCTGCCGCGGGTCGCAGGCTAAATCAAACAGCTGGCCAATTCGCGCATAGCAGATCTCCGCCACCGGCTGCAGCCCGGGGGAAAGGGTCACCCGCAGGCCCTGCGCCTCTTCGTCCGGCGCCAGATGAATCAGCCCGCGGTGGCCTTCCACGCCAAAGCTGCGGCTGTAGCCCCCATCGTGAAAACGCTCGACGCCGGCGACCGCGCGCGCCTGCAGAAAACCAACCATCCACGCCCAGTCATAGGGCGGGGTCCAGGGTAACAGCACCATAAGCTCTCCTTTATATAGCGTTTCAATGATAGTCGCCCTTGACCATCAGCGCCTTGCTTTTAAATTCCGGTTGTCGGCATGGCGACGATCCGCTAAAGTCGCCCCCCTTCTTCACCGGCATGGGGATTTTGCAGACGATGTTTATTGGTTTTGACTACGGCACCGCCAACTGTTCGGTGGCCGTGATGCGGGAAAATACCCCCCAGCTGTTAACGCTGGAAAACGGCAGCGCCCTGTTGCCCTCCATGCTCTGCGCGCCGACGCGCGAAGCGGTCAGCGAGTGGCTCTATCGCCATCATGATGTCCCCACCCACAGCGACGAAAACCAGGCGCTGCTGCGTCGGGCCATTGCAGCCAACCGCGACGAAGATATCGAGGTGCTGCGCAACAGCGTGCAGTTCGGTCTCGCCTCGCTGCAGCAGTATGTTGAAGATCCGGAAGAGGTCTACTTCGTTAAATCGCCCAAATCCTTCCTCGGCGCCAGCGGGCTGAAGCCGCAGCAGGTGGCCCTGTTTGAAGACCTGGTCTGCGCCATGATGCTGCATATCAAGCTGCAGGCCGAAAGCCAGCTGCCCGAGCAGATCGACCAGGCGGTGATTGGCCGACCGATTAACTTCCAGGGCCTAGGCGGCGATGAGGCGAACGCCCAGGCGCAGGGGATCCTTGAGCGGGCCGCCCACCGAGCCGGTTTCCGCGATGTGGTCTTTCAGTTTGAACCGGTGGCCGCCGGGCTCGATTTCGAAGCGACCCTCAGTGAAGAAAAGCGGGTGCTGGTCGTCGATATCGGCGGCGGGACCACCGACTGCTCCCTGCTGCTGATGGGCCCGCAGTGGCGGGAGCGCGCCGACCGCCAGCAGAGCCTGCTCGGCCACAGCGGCTGCCGCATCGGCGGTAACGATCTCGACATTGCCCTGGCCTTCAAATGCCTGATGCCCCTCCTCGGCATGGGTGGCGAAACGGAGAAAGGCACCGCGCTGCCGATCCTCCCGTGGTGGAACGCGGTGGCGATCAACGACGTGCCGGCGCAGAGCGATTTCTACAGCACCGCCAACGGCCGCCTGCTGAACGATCTGCTGCGCAGCGCCCGGGATGCCGACAAGGTGGCTCTGCTGCTGAAGGTCTGGCGCCAGCGTCTCAGCTATCGTCTGGTGCGCAGCGCCGAAGAGAGCAAAATCGCCCTCTCCAGCGCCGCCAGCGTCGAAACCGCGCTGCCGTTTATTCAGGACGATCTGGCCACCGCCATCGCCCAGCAGGGTCTGGAAGCCGCGCTGGATCAGCCCCTGACCCGCATTATGGAACAGGTGCGGCTCGCGCTCGACAGCAGCCAGACCACCCCGGATGTGATCTATCTTACCGGCGGCAGCGCCCGTTCGCCGCTGATCAAAAAGGCGCTGGCCGCTCAGCTGCCGGGTATTCCGCTGGCCGGCGGCGATGATTTTGGCTCGGTGACCGCCGGGCTGGCCCGCTGGGCGCAGGTGGTTTTCCGCTAGCCCTCGCCCGGCGCTGCCGCGCAGCAGGTCTGTCCTGATCCTGGCGCTGCAGATTACGCTGGAATATTCCTGGTCTCCCACGCAAAATGGCCTGTTCGTCCGGACAGGCCTGTCCACTCTTCCCCATTTCAGGGGGCGTATTATCCATACCGTAGCCAGATGTCTGCGGTCTGTATCGTTGGCTTGCCGCAAGGGGGCGTGATTGAAAAGGGTGTCTGCGATCTTCGCAGCGGTCCGGCGTTGCCGGCCGCAGTTCCTGGCAGGCTGGCTGCTCAGCTGTGGATTATTCTTGCTGCTGGTCGCCCCACAGGCGCAGGCGGCGACGCGCCAGGTGGGCATTGATATTCCGGTCCAGTGGTACGCGGACGCCAGCGGCCAGATGACCCTCGATCGCTTCGCCGCCCTGCCCACAGACCAGCTCGCCACCACCCGGCAGATCCCCTCCTTTGGTTATTCGCGAAAAACCTGGTGGCTGCGCAGCGAACTGCCGGGAACGTGGTTTGCCGGGGAGCCGCGCTGGCTGCAGCTGGGCCCCTCTTTTGTCGACCATCTGACTATTTACTACCGGCCTCTGGGCAGCGATGCCCCCTGGGCACAGCGCACCTTTGGCGACCGCGACGGCGCCCGCGAGAGCGACCTGCACTACCGCGAAAGCGTGCTGATCCTCCCCCCGCCGCCGACCGCCGCCGGCTATGAGGTGGTCTTTCGCCTGCAGAGCACCAGCACTCTGATCCTGCTGGCCTCGCTCTCTTCGCCGCAGGAATTTGTACAGCGGGCGACCGCCGACACCGCGTTCTGGAGCTTCTATTTCGGCCTGGCCGCTGTCGCCAGCGGCGTGGCGCTGTGGCTGGCGCTGGCGCTGCGCCGGCGTCTGCTGTGGGGCATCTGTCTTTTCTCGCTCAATTATCCGCTGGTGGCCGCTCTGCACGGCTTCCCGGAGTGGTTCTTCGGCCACGCCGCGCTGCCCTTCCAGGATTTTATGATCAGTAGCCTCTCGCTGTTCAGCTATGCCACCGCCCTCTGGCTGCATAGCGAGATTTTTGATCTGAAGAAGAATATGCCGCGACTTCATCAGCTGCTGATCGCCGCCGTGATACTCAACCTGGTACTGCAGGTCAGTATTCCGCTCGGGTTTTACGGCTTCGCGATGCAGATTGAAGGGGTAGTATTCATCATTATCACCCCGGTGCTGCTGTTCACCTCCTGGTGGCTGTGGCGCAAAAAAGCTATCGACCGTACCACCCTGCTGCTGGGTCTGCTGCCGCCGTTCTATGTCGTCGCCGCGGTGCTGGTGCAGTTGTCGATCCATGGGATTATCCCGTTCCATATGGCGATCTATTCCCTCTGGCAGTACGCGCTGATCGTCCATATCATTACGGTGCTGATCATTGCCATCCTGCGAGTGCGTGCTGAAAACCGCCAGCTGGAGCAGAAGCAGCGCCTGGCGCGCGAACTGCAGATTGAGCGTGAAGCCAGCTTCCACCAGCGGCAGTTTATGGGCATGGTGGCGCACGAATTCCGCACCCCGCTGGCGGTGATCCAGGCGGCGCTGGAGAATCTTCGCCTCTCGGCGGCCTCGACCAGCCAGGAGGCGCGCTTCGATCGCATCGGCCGCGCCGCCACCCGCCTGGTGCAGCTCACCGATAACTGCCTTGCCGACGCCCGGCTCGCCTCCCACGATCTGCACGTCGAGCGCCAGCAGACCGCCCTGCTGACGGTAATCAACATGGCCGCCTCGGTGGTGGCCATCTCCCATGATCACTACCTGAACATCCGCCAGCACGGCGCGGTGGAAAGCCCGCAGCTGCAGGCCGATGCCGGCCTGCTGTGCATCGCCATCGCTAATCTGCTGGATAACGCCGTCAAGTATTCGCCCCCCGGTGAAATCGCCATCGATATTCATTCCGATGCCGGGCAAACGGAGCTGCGCATTCGCGACCACGGCCCGGGACTCCCCGCCGGACAGGCGGAACTGATCTTTGAGCGCTACCGCCGCGGCGAGCACACATCGCCGGTGCCAGGCGGCACCGGTCTCGGACTGTATGTTGCGCGTCAGATAGTGCAGGCTCATGATGGCAAACTGTGGCTGGCCGAGCATGGCCCGGACGGCTGCACCTTTATTCTCACCCTCCCCACGGTTGCTTAAGAGGAGAACGACGTATGGCTTTACGGCTGGCGATAATTGAAGATAACGCCGATCTGCTGGATGAACTGCTGGCCTGGCTGGGCTATCGCGGCTTCGAGGTGTGGGGGACGCGCAGCGCCGAAGCCTTCTGGCGGCAACTGCACAGCCATCCGGTGGATATCGTGCTGGTTGATATCGGCCTGCCCGGCGAGGATGGCTTCAGCGTACTGAACTATCTGCATGAGCTGGGGCACTACGGTCTGGTGGTGGTCAGCGCCCGCGGTCAGCAGCAGGATAAACTGCAGGCGCTGAGCCTTGGGGCCGATGCCTATCTGATCAAACCGGTAAACTTCGCCCATCTTGCCGAGACCCTCACCGCCCTCGGCGCGCGCCTGCGCCAGGACCGTCCGGCGGCTCCGCCTGCGGAGGCGATCGGCACGCCGCCGGCCGTCTCCCCCGGCAGCTGGCGTCTGCAAGAGGATAAACTGATTTCACCCGACGCCCGGACGCTGGAGTTAACCCAGCAGGAATATCGCCTGGTGGAGCTCCTGATGCGCAATCGCAACGAAGTGTGCAGCAAACTGGATCTCCATGCCTGCCTGTTTTCCCATGAAAGCGAGCCTGACCTGCACCGGATCGACGTGGTGGTTAGCCGCCTGCGTCACAAGGCACGCCAGCAGGGGATCCACCTGCCCGTTCGCGCAATCTTTGGTAAGGGACTGGCCTTTATTTCCTGAACGACGGGGCGCGTCGGCGGCCGCGCGGGATATAAAAAACTCGTAAGTGTTAATTTTTCTCATTTTCTGAGAGAAATGAGAGGAATGAGACTGACGATGACCTTAAGAACTTTCTTATAGTGCTAGCACATCAGGATGATGGCGTAAGATTTTCACGGGACAGAAAAGCATATAACAAAACGTATTAGCCGTTCGCGGCAAATTCTGACACCATGCAACACAATCAGGGTAAAAACGATGGCCATGCAAACGTGGTTAGTTTTATTGCTATGCATTTTTTTCTTCAGCATCTCTGTATACAGTTTTATTTCCTATCTGAAAGACAGGAGGCGGCAGAAATTTACTTTTAACGATAAGCGTTCGATGCGTCGTAAATAATTCACTTTAAAATAATAAAAAATTATTGTAAGTACTTTTATATCTTCAACACACCGCATACGCCCGGAGGATTTGTCACAGCATGGCGTTATGTTTTGCGTAAGGAAATAACGCCATGAGAAACATTAATGTCACCATCAACACCCGCAACGCCTTTGTCCGTGAATCGCTGGTGGCCATGGTCAATGACCTCACCCGGGGCGATCTGCGGGCGCGTTTTTCCTGGCGTAACACCGATCTGTCAGCTGAAGATATCATTATCTGCGAAGTGATCCCCGGGGAAATATACCTGTGTAATACCCTGATTAAGAACAGAAAAAGAGGAAGCTCGCTGATTATCCTCCATAGCTATGACCAGCTGCCGGAAGATGAGTTCATGATTAACTGCCTGAAAGGGGTCATTTTTGTTTCGCTAAAAACGGCCAGTATTCCGCAATTGCTGACGATCATTAAAAGCGAGCTCCAGCATTGTATGACCCCCACGGCTACCGACGCCGCAGGCCGGGAACTCAGCTGCGCCAGCTGTCCGCATCGCGTGTTATCGCGATCGCAGACCGCCGTAGTGCACGGTATTCTCGAAGGGCTGGATATGAGTAAAATCGCCGCCCTGCAGCGTGTGAGTCCCCGCACCGCCGCCTATCATAAGAATAAGATCATGGAAAAATACAGCCTGAATAATAATCATGAATTTTTCCAGTTTATGAATCTTTTACGTGAGCGCTGGTAGGCAAACAGCAGCACAAAAAAATAAGATATTGACCTGGCTATATTGTCGGAAATCCGAAAATAGTCGCAGGATGCTAAAAAATATCCAGCGCTGGCGGACATAATGTTAAACTCTGACGCTTCCTCGGTATAAAGACGTTACCGCCCGTCTTTATATAATAAAAAACACGCTACACGAGGAAAACTGATACTTCGTCACATTGCCCCTGACGTGCCTGTCAGGGGTCCTTTTTTCCTTGTGGAATAGCGCCCTCAGTGAAAGGGCGCGGCAGGATCAGGCTTCCGCTTTCTCCACTTCCCAGTCCGGCTGCGCTTCCTCGTCGGTCAGTAACCCTTCATTTTTCGACAGCATCGCGGTGGCGATGCCATTACCCAGCACGTTGATGGCAGAGCGCCCCATGTCGAGGAAATGGTCGATACCCATCAGCAGCAGGATCCCGGCGACCGGTATATTGAAGCTGGGGATCGTCGCCGCCAGCACCACCAGCGCCGAACGCGGCACCCCGGCGATACCTTTCGAGGCCAGCATCAGGGTCAGCATCATGACCGTAATCTCGCTAAAGCTCAGCGGCACGTTATAGGCCTGGGCGATAAACATCGCGGCGAAGGAGCAGTAGACCATCGAGCCAACGAGGTTGAACGAGTAGCCAATCGGCAGGACGAACGAGACGATATTGCGCGAGCAGCCAAACTTCACCAGTCGCTCGAGGGTCTTCGGATAGGCCGCTTCCGAGCTGCTGGTGGTAAAGGCCACCAGCACCGGATCTTTCAGCATGTTCAGCAGGCGGAAAACCTCTTTTTTCAGCACCATATAGCCGACGGCAATCAGCACCGAGCTGGTCAACAGCACCGCCAGGTAGTAGCCGCCGATGAACGAAGCATAGTTGAGCAGGATCCCCAGCCCCTGGGAGGCAATCACCGACGAGATGGCGGCGAAGATGGCCAGCGGCGCAACGTACATCACATAGCCCGTCACCTTCAGCATAATGTGCGACACCACGTTAAGGGCCGCCACCAGCGGAGCATTAAACTTCTCCCCCAGCGACGCGCCGGCGATGCCGAAGAACATCGAGAACACCACGATCTGCAGGATCTCGTTGTTGGCCATCGCCTCGGTGATGCTGGTGGGGATGGTGTGCGACAGGAACCCTTTCAGGCTCATGCCGCTGACCGCCAGGCCGGTATCCACCGCCTCTTTCGGCACCGCCAGGTTTAACCCGGCGCCCGGGTGCTGGAAGGTGACGATCACCAGCCCGACGAGAATGGATAATACCGAGGAGGTGATGAACCACACCATCGCCTTCCCGCCTACCCGGCCAATGGTCGCCGTCTCACCGAGACGCATAATGCCGACCGTCAGGGTGCTGAACACCAACGGCGCGATGACCATTTTGATCAACCGCAGAAACAGATCGGTCAGCAGCGTAATGTTGTCCGCCCAGGCGGAGATGGTGGTCGGCGTCGCGTAGGCATGGATAGCCGCGCCGGAGAGGATCCCCATCAGCATAAAAATGACGATGAAGAGCGTGAGTTTGTTTGCGTTTGCCACAGCAATGACCCCTGATTATTTAACACGTTGATTTTTAAGTGCATATGTTATTATTATGAGAATGCACTGATTTATTCACCGCATAAATCTAATTAAAGCCCTCCCGGATACAACTATTTTTTACTTTTTTAAACTAAAAGTTGATATCACCCCGTAAAT
>NZ_JAGRQY010000015.1:0-4591 GCF_018223905.1 Klebsiella sp. 28 | reverse complement strand
AAACTGGCTTTTCCCCGTTCCCGGGGTTGGACAACGACGCGATGCGGAGGCGTCAGGATTTTGTGGTATGACGAAACCTGTAGCAGACGGGTCCGTCGCCGGTATCGTGGACAGATCCCAGAAACCAGCCATCATCATCCGGTGGCTCCGGTATCCAGCCACGGGCATCCGGGGCTTCATCCGTAAATCCGGCAGCGAAAGCTTCAGGCGCTTCATCGCGCATTGTCATCACAAAGCACTGGAGTTTATGGGTTCTGAGCCAGTAACTTAATTCTGCGGAAGTTTCACAGCCACTTCGTACCAGCGCAGGATGTGTCCAGTACCCCTGTTCATCACGTTTCACTTCGGCGGCGATAATCATTTTTCTTTCTCCTTGTGTTCGCTATGCTTTGTCGTTGATTTCATAACGGTTATGGATTTTTCTTCAGCACCGGCTTCCCGGTATTTCAGAAACTCTCCGACCCTTCTTACCAGCCTCTCTGAATCCCGATCGCGTAGTAGTGGAATACCGGCCTGCCTCAGAACCTCTTCCAGCAGAATATCGCGCCGGATACGGTGTTTTTTCAGGTGTGAGGCATCTTCCAGTTCAACTGCGCCGATGATAGCGAAGGTATGGATGTCAACGATGACCACATCGCAGTGCCACTGTGATGCCATCCGGAAGAGTTGCCACCAGGTCCGGGAACGTGGCCTGATATGGGGAGAGAGTGTGGCAATATCTGCCACCCGGACCTGAGGACACAACAGCCAGCGCTTTCGGCTGGTATGCCTCAGTAATGCCCTGAAAAAATGTTGTTCCCGTGGCGTCAACAGTGTGTCATTACCCACCCAGACCCGCTGGCGACACAACCGTTGCTCAGCCTCTGAGGGGCGAATACCCAGGGCTTTCAGTGACATCAGAACCGGGGAAGTCTGCGTTACTGCGCGTCCTTTCAGAAGCAGCACCAGAAACCCCAGCAGACTCAGCACAACAATAATGCTGCCTGCCATCATTAATATCTTTGCCATGTATTTTATTCCCTGATGTTCCTTTCTTTCCCGATGCGTTTTCCTGTCGTCTTCCTCATCTTTCTGTCCCTCTTCTGATTGGCTTTCTCATCCGGTCGATGTGACGGGTATAAAGGACAAGACCTGCCCAGAACAGCACAACAGACGATAAAAGCAGATAAAACCCACTCCCCCGGAAAACAGAAGGGAACAGGAGCATAAGAACCATCGCAAGCACGATGCCGCAGAAATAACAGAACAGCTGCTGCTGTGTGCGCAGAATAAAATATTTAAACATAGTAATATTCCTTTTTATTTGATGATTAACGCACGATATTAAAGCCCGTGCATTTCATAAATCGCACGTCGTGATGTAATGAAAATATTGAAATCAGTTAAATGCTGAAAGTGGATGGTTTAAATTGAAAACTGAGCACTTATAAGCGTCACATACCACCGTGACGAGGCAGTCCCGAAGCGGCCATTCACTGTACCGAACGGCTTGTCACTCTTCTCGTCTGCCATACCCGGTCAACACACACGCCTCAGCCACAAAGCCTTTCACCCTTTTACCTCTCTTTCGTTTGAATATGCTTTTCTGACTATGAGACAATAAGAAACACAAAAGACCTTTCCGGGCAGGAGTAATACCACTACTGACGCAGTCACATATAATAACCGCACCATACAGGGTTAATGTTATTTAAGAGGATGTGGGTTCTGTCAGATCGGGAATATCCCACACCTGACAGCCTATATTTATTCCGTTATAAATCTTTCCAGTCAGGTAATTTATTCACCTTTCGTCGCCACAGATGAAACAGTGCCATCGTCAGGCCAAATAACACACCCGAGATAAAATTTATTTTGCAAGCGAACAAGGGGGGCATCCCCTAGGTCCGCCACACCATCCAGTACATCCACAGCCCATATCCGACGGAGAAAGAGCTTGTCATCACGCAAAAAACCTGCCAGAACGGAGCAAACGGCGGCGGGGGAATGTTTATCCCCAGCCGCCACATCAGTCGTATCAGAGGCGGTGCATAATTGCTTTTCCACATCTTACGGCTGGCCATTATCGCCAGCGCCTTTTGTTTCCGCGCTTCAAAATCCATATCCTCACCTCGATTGTATTTACTCAGCAGACTGGCTCCGCATACGCTCAGTTCGCAGGAGTTCTTTCATCATGCGCTCACTGGCGTACTGCGCTTCCTCTGCAGTGACGGTCGCAACGGCATTCCCCTGCAGATCATAGCGGGAGGCCCCCACCTTCATCCGGGACAGATAGCCCGCAGACCGGGTCAGACTCTTCAGGCACTTAATGACCTGTTTATGCGACAGCGGCAGGTCGCGGTTCACAATGTCGGCAAACAGCTGCTCGCGCATTCCCGTCGCCAGCAGACGGGGTGAGTTTCCGTCGAACAGCTGTGGCCAGAATGCCTTCAGGGTCATGATGGCCTGTTCCGGCGGCAGCAGGCGAAGATAACGCACCGGAGGTGGCGTCTTTACCGCTTTATCCGGCGCCGGCGCAGCGTTGCGCGCGTCGGCTTCGGCCGCTTGTTTAGCCTTCTCAAGTTTCGCTTTCTTTGCCTTCCAGGCCGGCGGGGACGAGACCACCACGACCTTCTTTCGGCGCACCACACCAGGAGCAGGGGTTGCCTCTGCGGGGGCCGTGCTGTTCTCCGCCGGTTTTCGTTTCAGGCTCAGTACAGGGCGTTTTTCTTCTGCCATAACAATTGCCTATCGTTCAGTTAATAAAAGCTACTATACCTGAACGACATCGCCCTTTCCTGCTCCTGCGTTCACATTGAGACGACAATACCCAGTACCGCCAGGTGCACGGCATAGAACATCACGAAGAACTGCCGCGGCCAGAAGCGTTTCACACGTTCTCCGGCAGATGAGCACACCATCAGCGTCAGCAGCGCAATCGCCAGCCCGGCCACTGATTCACTCACGTCATGCATATTCATCAGCAACACCATGAGGGCCCACAACACCCCGTATCCCAGCCGTTCCGGTGCATGCTGTGCGCGACAAAGCAGCCAGCTGGCGGTGAGCATGCCCACTCCTGCCATGCCGTAGCTGCCGGTTGACAGGGGTATCCAGGTGACCAGCAGTCCAGCCGCCAGGAGGGTGTAATACCAGGACGGCTGGCTGACCCACCGCAGGACCTGGCCCGTAACGGCAAAGGCAAACAGAATATTCCCGGTATACCACGGGTACCCGATGAGCATAAACGCCACCTGGGCGACCAGCGCCCAGCCCCACAGGTTGTTCAGTTGAGACTGGCGTATTTCCGCGTGCCGTGCCAGATTCATTCCCCATGCCAGACCGAACAGCGGAAAACAACCACGTCCCAGCAGGCGCATCACTTCATTGTTTCCGGCCAGCAGTAAGCCGGTGTGGTCAGTCACCATCAGTACCAGTGCGACCGTTTTAATCATATCCGTTTGTCCCGGTGTCCAGGTCAGCAGGCGCTGAAGCCAGCTGTCTGTCGCGCCTGGAAATGTGTGTTGTGCTCTCATGTTTTTTTTCCTTTTAGCGCTCCGGCAGACTGCCCGATTTTAATCGGGGAGGCTGCCGGAGCAGACAAGCCGCAGGCGCGTCAGTCGCCCCCGAGGGTTTTCTCGCGGTTAAGGTCACGAACCATGTCACGCTCCACAGCCTGCAGACGCTCACGCTGCAGACGTTCTGAGGCCACCTGCTGAATCGCCTCCTCCTGGCGCCGGAACTGAGGATCATCCGGTAGCGTCGTTTTCTCCGTACCCGGCCGGTCACGCTCCAGTCCGCGAATGACGTCCCCGATAACCTCTTTCACCCGGTCCGCCGGCTCGCCGGCTTTACGCGCCTCCCCGGCCACTTCCCGGGCAGTCTGTTCCGCCTGTTTTTCCATTTCCCGGCGCTGCTGTTCTTCTGCCGCCCGCTGCGCCAGAACCTCTGGCGGGAGGATAATGTCAGCCCCGGTCTGCGGTACCGGAGCCACCGGCGCCGGTTCAGCCCATATCCGTCCGCCGGTAATGGCCCCGGGGTTCCAGGGACGGTCATCACCGGCCAGCCGCACCACCACCCCGGTATCGGGATTGTCGCGGGCCATTCTGACCCCCTCTCCCATATTCCCGGCCAGCAGGCTTTCACCATTGCGGCTGTTCTGCAGCGCCACGAACCGCGCGTCTTCATTGCCCATAATCCTTCCCTCTCCGCCTATAGCCTCCAGCCGTCCGTCCCGATCGGTCAGCGGGCTGAGCCAGATACCGGCGGCTTTCCCGTTTTTATCAAATGCCGGCAGCGCCACATGCGGCTGAGGGTACTTTTTCCCCGGAGAAATGAATTTTCCCGGTGAATTTCCCTGTGCCAGACCGGACTGCTGCAGGGCTGCCCGGCCAGCAGCGGTTTCATCCAGTGGCCTTGCCGGCACTGTTGCAAAGTTAGCGATGAGGCAGCCTTTTGTCTTATTCAAAGGCCTTACATTTCAAAAACTCTGCTTACCAGGCGCATTTCGCCCAGGGGATCACCATAATAAAATGCTGAGGCCTGGCCTTTGCGTAGTGCACGCATCACCTCAATACCTTTGATGGTAGCGTAAGCCGTCTTCATGGATTTA
>NZ_JAGRQY010000149.1:0-20991 GCF_018223905.1 Klebsiella sp. 28 | reverse complement strand
GCAGCACCATGCCGAGGGCGGGCAGCAGGGCGGGCAGCACCAGCCAGCGCAGGCACTGCCAGCGGCCGTAGCCGAGGCTCTTCAGGGCGGTCGCCTGGTCGGCGAGGCGTTTCTCTCCCAGCAGGCCATAGATCACCCACAGCACAAAGGCGCTCTCTTTCAGGGCCATCGTCAGGCCAAGCCCAATGCCGTACCGGTCGACCGGCGGCGTCAGAAACGGCAACTGCTGCCAGAGCCAGCCCCCTTCGGCGAACAGCAGCAGCGCCGCCGTCGCCAGGGCGAGATGGGGCACCGCCAGCAGCAGCGGCAGACGGGAAGCCAGCCGCCGCCAGCGGGCCGAAGGCCAGAGGGCGGCGACGATGGTCAGGGCGATCAGCAGCGCGCCGCCGACGGACAACAGCGTGGAGACGAGCGTGGCGGCCAGCGCCTGGCCCAGCTGCGGGTCGGCGAACAGCGCCCGCCAGTGGGCCGGGGAGCGCGCAGCGCCCACCAGTTCCCCGGCGGCGGGGAGCAGCGGCAGATAGATCGCCGCCATCGCCCCCCAGGCCAGCAGGATCAGTGGGTACCGTAGCGGCGCAGCCATTCCTGCTCCAGCGCGTCAACCCATGCCGCGTGAGGCTCAGCAAGCACCGGCGGCAGATCCTGCGGCAGGGCTGCCGCCAGCGCCTGGCGCTGGCCGTCAGGCAGACGCTGCGGATCCAGTACGCTCGGATCGCCCCAGACGGCGGCATCGGCCTTGCGCAATTGCGCCTCAGGGGAGAGCAGGAAATTGGCCACTACTTTGGCGCCAGCGATAGCGCGGGCGTTAGCCGGGATGGTAACGAAATGGACGTTGCCGAGGGTCCCCACGGTAAAGCCGAAGCTGTAGCTGTCCGTCGGTAATTCGCCGCTGGCGGCTTTCTGCCGGGCGTGCAGGGGGTTAAACGTCAGCGACAGGCGGAGGGTGCCCTGGTTGAGCATGGCGTCCATCCGCGCCGGCGACGCCGGGAAATCCTTGCCCGCCCGCCACAGGGCCGGGTGCAGCGCATCGAGATAGCGCCACAGCGGGGCGGTGACCGCCGCGAAGGTCGCCGGCTGCGGCGGCTGGCGCAGGGCGGCTGGCTGGTCGGTGAGCGCGATCAGCAGTTGCTCCAGCAGGGCGGTACCGGTGAAGTCCGGCGGCCGCGGGTAGGTTACGCTGCCCGGATGGGCTCTGGCGAAGGCCAGCAGGGCCTGCGGGCTGGTGGGCGGCTGCGGCGTTTGCCCGCGGCGGGCGATAAACGTCAGCTGGGCGCTGCCCCACGGCGACTCCGCGCCCTCGGTGGCGACTGAAAAATCTTCCCGTACCGGCTTTTGCAGATCGACATAGCGCCAGTTGGGCAGCGATTCGGCCCAGCCGGTGAGCAGCAGGTTGGCCTGTTTAAGCGTGCGAAAGTTTTCGCCGTTGATCCACAGCAGATCCACTGACCCGCCCTGGCGACGACCGGCCTGCGCCTCGGTCTGGATGCGTTTCACTGCGTCGGCGGCGTCGGCGACAGGCACAATACGCAGGTCGATTGCGTAATAGCGTTTGACCTCTTCGCTGACCCACGCCAGATAGCGATTGACGGCCGGATCGCCGCCCCAGGCGTTAAACCAGACGGTCTGTCCGCGGGCTTCCGTCTGAATCTGCCGCCAGCTGTCGTCGGCATTAACCGCCAGCGGCCAGAGCAGCAGCAGGCACAGACAGAGGCTGTAATCACGCAAACGGCGCATCGTTACTCCTTATTCTGCGAGGAAGAGGTGGGTATCTGGCACAACCCCTGAGCCGGGATCGCCATCGCGGCATTGAACCGCGCTGATAAATTTTGCAGGCCGATCAGGGCGGTCAGCTCGGTGAGCGCCCGGGCGTCAAAATGCGCGGCCATCGCGCTACGCAGGGCATCATCCACCGCCGGCGGCGTCTGGGTGGCGGCTTCGGCATAGGCCAGCGCCAGGCGCTCTTTTTCGCTGAACAGCGTACTGCTGCGCCAGTCGGCGACCGCCAGCAGCTTGTCCTGGCTCCCGCTCCGCGCCGCGAGGGTCATGCTGGTGATATCGATACAGAATTCGCAGTGGCACAGCTGGGCGATGCGGGCGCTGACCAGCGAGCGCAGCACCGGATCCAGCGGCGAGCGGCGGCGTTCAATATAGCCCACGAACAGCGAAACCAGGTAAAACAGCCACGGGATCCGACCCCACCAGCGAATGGGGCTCAGCACCTGGCCGTAATGCCGGCGGTGCAGCCAAGCCTGCGGACGAAGGATCAGGGGGACAGAATCCAGCGGGGGTAAGCTCATGGCGACGATCTCTTATGACGTTCACGGTAAATATTTTTGGCGATAGAGATGACCACCGCCAGGGCAAAAAGCAGCGAAAGCCCGGTGGCCAGCCAGAAGGTGCCCCCGGTGAGCAGACTCCCGGCCCAGGAATAAACGATAGTCGCCGGGAGCTGGCCCACGCCGGTGGCCAGCATAAAGGGCCAGAAGCGCAGCGAGGTTAGTCCGGCGGCATAGCTGACCGGGTCAAACGGGACAAACGGCAGCAGGCGGCAGACCAGGATCGTCTGCGGGCCAAAGCGGGTGAAATAGCCGTCGGCACTGCGCAGCACCGCGCGGCCGGTGAGTTTCTCCACCACTTCGCGCCCCAGCGCTCTGGCGATGCAGAAGCAAAGCCCTGCCCCAGCCATGGCGCTGAACCACGACAGCGCCCCGCCCCAGAAGGCGCCGAACAGGGCGGCGTTCGCCAGGGTAATCAGGAAAGCCGGCAGCGGAGCGACGATCGCCTGGAGGATCATCAGCGCAAATGAGACCAGCGCGGCCTGCGGCCCCCAGGCGGCGATATACCCTCTGACCTGCTGAGGATCCAGGGAGGCTAACGCCGTCAGACTCTGCTGCAGAAAGGTACGCCCGCCAGGGAACCACAGCCAGGCGGCCAGAGCGGCGGCGACCACGACGGCAAGGGCCAGCCGGGCGCGGCGCAGGTGACGGCGATCAGGTTGGGTCATGGCGCACCTCCTCACTGCACGCCGCCACGCGACGGGCGCGGGCAAACCGTTTACCTAACTGCACCAGGGCAAACAGCAGCCCGCCGGCGAGGCTCAGTTTGAGCGCGAAGGCGAGGGTCACCCCCTCGCGGGCCAGTTCGCTGGCCATCACCGAATAGATGACCAGACCCGGCAGGGTGGTCACGGCCGAGATCAGGGTAAAGGGCCAGAAGCGGATCGCCGTCAGGCCGTAGGCGTAATTCTGAATGTTGTAGGGAAAGAGCGGCACCAGGCGGGTGAGGATCAGGAAATCGCAGCCGCTGCGGGCGATACCGCGCTCAATCGCCTGAAAGACGGTGGTATGGCCCACATAGCGCTGCAGCAGATCGCGCCCAAGCCAGCGGGCGATTAAAAACGACAGCGAAGAGGCGAGGGTGGCGGCGGCAAACGAGAGCAAGGAGCCTGTTAGCGGGCCGAAGAGCATCCCGCCGGCGATCACCAGCAGGCTGCCGGGGATCAGACACAGGGTGGCAATGATAAACAGCGCAGCATAGACCAGATATCCCCAGGCGCCCTGATGGCGGAGGGTGTCCTGAAGCAGATGCAGGTGAGTCAGCAGATCGTGGAGACCGACGCGGTGGCTGATAACGGCCAGCGTGGCCACCAGCGCGAGAAGTCCCAGCCCTTTACCAATGGCCGGATGACGGCTTCTTTTGCATGAGAGGTGCTCCTGTACAGTCTGGACGCAGTGGACATCAAAAAGTGCGCGCGACAGTATCCTGTTCCGACGACCGTCACAATGGTTTACCGTCGCTTTGTTGATTTTGCTCAGGAAATTCTGCCCCCCGCACAGCGGGAGGCGAGAGAAGGGCGTGAATTATGGCCGGAAGGTGGCCCACACCGGCGCGTGGTCGGACGGTTTTTCCATCCCGCGGATCTCGTAATCGATCCCGGTTTCCACGCAGCGCTGCGCCAGAGGCTGGCTGGCCAGCAGCAGATCGATGCGCAGCCCACGGTTATCGTCGAAGCCTTTGGAGCGGTAATCAAACCACGAGAAATGCTCATGATTGTCGGGGTTAGCCTGACGCCAGGTATCCACCAGGCCCCAGCCCAGCAGGCGGTCCATCCATTCCCGTTCTTCCGGCAGGAAGGAACATTTGCCGGTGCGCAGCCAGCGTTTGCGGTTCTCTTCACCGATACCGATGTCCAGATCGGTAGGACTGATGTTCATATCGCCCATGATCAGCACCGGATTCTCTTTGTTGAGTTCGGTCTCCAGATAGTTCTGCAGATTCTGATAGAACGCCGCTTTGGCCGGGAATTTGGTTTCATGATCGCGGCTTTCACCCTGCGGGAAATAGCCGTTAATCACTGTGACGTTGCCGAAGGGCGACGGGATCTCCGCCATAATGATGCGGCGCTGAGCCTCTTCGCCATCGTCCGGGAAACCGCGGCGGACGGCAATCGGCGTCTCTTTGGTCAGCAGCGCGACGCCATAATGGCCTTTCTGCCCGTGATAAAAGACGTTATAGCCGAGCCTGGCGACCTCTTCGAGAGGGAACATGTCGTCGTGAACTTTGGTTTCCTGCAGGCCAATCACGTCCGGCTGGTGTTTTTCGACGATGGCGGCCAGTTGGTGTGGGCGGGCACGCAGGCCGTTGATATTAAAAGAGACGAATTTCATAGTCGCTGCCACTGTGCAAGGTGAATAGTGCAGGGATGGTAGCAGAAATTCGCCAGGCTGGCTGCCACCGGATGCGTCATTCTGCCAATCGCTGCGCATGAGCGTGCCGTGGGTGCCCCTTTTGCGGGCATGCCGCGCCAAAAAAGGGCAAATAGCTACGATAAATTTCGCAGAGGATCACAATTACAGAATTATATCTTACCGTTGCATAATTTATCTTCTTTAATCACTGTTTATCCCCCTTTGTCGGATACTTATTCACTAAATATGCATTTTAAGTGAATAGCGTTCGGCTGTAACTCATTGATTCTGCGTTATCTCATCCGATTTATGCATTTTTATCGCTGGCTGGCACGAACCGTGCAATCTACATTTACAGCGTAATAACTCATATTTATTAACATTATTGCTACTTTTAATTTACCGGAAGAGGTCGATATGTCTCAGTCAATTACGCGTAACCACTTTGATGAATGGATGATGCCGGTCTACGCGCCAGCGGCGTTTATTCCGGTGCGGGGCGCCGGGTCACGGCTGTGGGATCAGCAGGGCAAAGAGTATATCGATTTTGCCGGCGGCATCGCCGTGAACGCGCTGGGGCATGCCCATCCGCGTCTGGTGCAAGCCCTGACCGACCAGGCCGGCAAGTTCTGGCATACCGGCAACGGCTACACCAATGAGCCGATCCTGCGTCTGGCCAAAATGCTTATCGATGCTACCTTCGCCGACCGGGTCTTCTTCTGTAATTCCGGCGCCGAGGCCAATGAGGCAGCGCTCAAGCTGGCGCGTAAATATGCCCACGATCGCTTTGGCAGCGAGAAAAGTGGCATCGTCGCCTTTCAGAACGCTTTCCACGGGCGGACGCTGTTCACCGTCTCGGCGGGCGGTCAGCCGGCCTATTCCCGGGATTTCGCCCCGCTGCCGCCGCAGATCCAGCATGCCGTATTTAACGATCTCGAGTCGGCAAAGGCCTTAATCAATGACCAGACCTGCGCGGTGATCGTCGAGCCGGTGCAGGGCGAAGGGGGCGTGGTGCCGGCCAGCGTCGAGTTTTTACGCGGCCTGCGTCAGCTTTGCGACCAGCACAACGCCCTGCTGATTTACGATGAAGTGCAGACCGGGGTCGGGCGCACCGGCGAGCTGTATGCCTATATGCACTACGGCGTGACGCCCGATGTGCTGACCACCGCCAAAGCGCTGGGCGGTGGTTTCCCTATCGGCGCGCTGCTGGCGACAGAGGCCTGCGCCAGCGTGATGACCGTCGGCACCCACGGCACCACCTACGGCGGTAACCCGCTGGCCGGGGCGGTGGCCGGCGAACTGCTGTCGATCGTCAACACCCCGGAAGTGCTCTCCGGCGTCAGACAGCGCCATCAGTGGTTTTGTGAACGCCTGCAGGCAATTAACGCCCGCTATGGCCTGTTCAAGGAGATCCGCGGCCTGGGACTGCTGCTCGGCTGCGTGCTAAACGACGCCTGGGCCGGGAAGGCGAAAACCCTCAGCAACCTGGCGGCGGAAGAGGGGGTGATGATTCTGATCGCCGGCGCCAACGTGGTGCGTTTCGCGCCGGCGCTGAACGTCAGTGAAGAAGAGGTGAACAGCGGGCTGGATCGCGTCGAGCGGGCCTGCGCGCGTTTCGTGGCAGGAGTCTCATCATGATGGTTATTCGACCGGTGGAGCCGGGCGATTTGCCCGGGCTGCTGAAGCTGGCAGCGGAGACCGGCGGCGGGCTGACCTCGCTGCCGGTGGATGAAGCGACCCTCGCAGCGCGGATCGCCCGCTCGCAGCAGACCTGGCGCGGCGAGCTACCGAAAAGCGAGCAGGGCTATGTCTTTGTGCTGGAGGAGAGCGAAAGCGGCGCGGTGGTGGGCATCTGCGCGATCGAGGTGGCGGTGGGGCTCAACGATCCCTGGTATAACTACCGGGTCGGCACCCAGGTCCATGCCTCGAAGGAGCTCAACGTCTATCAGGCGTTGCCGACGCTGTTTCTCAGCAACGATCATACCGGCAGCAGCGAGCTGTGTACCCTGTTCCTCGACCCGCAGTGGCGCAAAGAGGGCAATGGCTATCTGCTGTCGAAATCACGCTTCTTATTTATGGCCGCCTTTCGCGAGCGCTTCAATGAGAAGGTGGTCGCCGAGATGCGCGGGGTGATTGACGAGCAGGGCTACTCGCCGTTCTGGGAGAGCCTGGGCAAACGCTTTTTCGCCATGGAGTTTTCCCGTGCCGACTACCTGTGCGGCACCGGACAGAAGGCTTTCATTGCCGCCCTGATGCCCAAGCATCCGCTGTATATCGATTTCCTTTCCCCTGAGGCACAGGCGGTGATCGGCAAGGTTCATCCGCAGACCGCCCCGGCCCGGACGGTGCTGGAGAAAGAGGGGTTCCGCTACCTGAACTACATCGATATTTTCGACGGCGGCCCGACTCTGGAGTGCGACATCGACCGGGTGCGGGCGATCCGCAAAAGCCGTCTGGTGACCACCGAGGCCGGCGAAACCCCGCCCGGTGACTGGCCGCTGTGCCTGGTGGCGAATGAACAGTATCACCAGTTCCGCGCTCTGCTGGTGCATGCCGATCCGGATGGCGAGACGCTGACCCTCAGCGCCCGCGAACTGGATATGCTGAAGTGTCATGCTGGCGACCAGGTGCGCATGGTGCGCCTGATCCCTGAGGAGAAAACTGCATGAGTCTGTGGATTAACGGCGAGTGGCGGCCCGGCCGTGGGCCAGGTTTCAGTAAACAGGATCCGGTTAACCTGAAGGTTGTCTGGCAGGGAGAAGCGGCGGATGCCGGGCAGGTTGCCGATGCGGTGGCGGCTGCCCGCCAGGCGTTCCCGTCCTGGGCGCGGTTGCCGTTTGCCGCCCGTCAGGCGATCGTTGAAAAGTTTGCCGCTCTGCTGGAAGCCAGTAAGGCGGAGCTGACGGCGGTTATCGGCGCCGAGACCGGAAAGCCGCGCTGGGAGGCGGCCGGGGAAGTGACGGCGATGATCAACAAGGTGGCGATCTCGGTGAAGGCCTACCACGTCCGCACCGGCGAACAGCACAGCGACCTGCCCGACGGCGCCGCCACGCTGCGTCACCGGCCGCACGGCGTACTGGCGGTGTTTGGCCCCTATAACTTTCCCGGCCATCTGCCGAACGGGCACATCGTGCCGGCGCTGCTGGCGGGCAATACCGTGGTCTTTAAACCCAGCGAACTCACCCCGCGCAGCGGCGAAGCGGTGGTGAAACTATGGCAGCAGGCCGGCCTGCCCGCCGGGGTGCTCAACCTGGTGCAGGGCGGTCGGGAAACCGGCGAGGCGCTCAGCGGCCAGGCGGATATCGACGGACTGCTGTTTACCGGCAGCTCAACCACCGGTTTTCATCTGCATCGCCAGCTGGCCGGGCAACCGCAGAAGATCCTCGCGCTGGAGATGGGCGGCAATAACCCGCTGATCGTCGACGATCCGCGGGACGTGGATGCCGCGGTGCATCTGACCATCCAGTCCGCCTTTATTACCGCTGGCCAGCGCTGCACCTGCGCCCGGCGTCTGCTGGTCCGACGCGGAGAGGCGGGCGATGTCTTCCTCTCCCGGCTGGTGACGGTGAGCCAACGGCTGATCCCGGCGGCGTGGGACGCCGAGCCGCAGCCGTTTCTCGGCGGGCTTATCTCTGAACAAGCCGCGCAGAAAGTGCATCAGGCCTGGCTGCAGCGGGTCGCCGCTGGCGCGGTCACCCTGCTGGAGCCGCGGTTATTGCAGGCCGGGACGTCGCTGCTAACGCCGGGGATTGTCGACATGAGCGACGTGGCCAATGTCGAGGATGAAGAGGTGTTTGGCCCGCTGCTTGGGGTCTGGCGCTACGACACGTTCGAGGAGGCGATTGCCTTAGCCAACGCTACCCGCTTCGGCCTCTCCTGTGGGTTAATCTCCCCGGAACGGGAGAAGTTCGATCGACTGCTGCTCGAGGCGCGGGCAGGGATAGTTAACTGGAACAAACCGCTGACCGGGGCGGCGAGTACCGCGCCGTTCGGCGGCACCGGGGCGTCCGGTAACCATCGTCCGGGGGCCTGGTATGCCGCCGATTATTGCGCCTGGCCGATGGCCAGCCTTGAATCGCCGACCCTGACGCTGCCCGCCAGCCTGAGCCCGGGGCTCGACTTTCTGGCCGGGGAGGCGTCATGACCGCCCGCGAAGTCAACTTTGACGGTCTGCCCGGGCTGACCCATCACTACGCCGGACTCTCCTTTGGCAATGAGGCTTCCACCCGGCATCGCTATCGGGTGTCTAACCCGCAGCTGGCGGCAAAGCAGGGGCTGAAAAAAATGAAAGCCCTCGCCGACGCTGGCTACCCGCAGGCGGTGATCCCGCCGCAGGAGCGTCCCAACGTGCCGCTTCTGCGCCAGCTGGGCTTTAGCGGCAGCGATGAGCAGGTGGTGGCCCGGGTGGCGCAGCAGGAGCCGGATCTGCTGTCGGCGGTGAGTTCGGCCTCGGCGATGTGGGTGGCGAACGCGGCGACGGTGTGTCCCTCCGCCGATTCGCTGGATGGCCTGGTGCATCTGACGGTGGCGAATCTGCAGGATAAATTCCACCGCGCCAGCGAAGCACCGACTACAGAGGCGCTGCTGCAGGCGATTTTCCCCGACCGCACTCGATTTGCTATCCACCCGGCGCTGCCCGCCTCGGCCTGGTTTGGCGACGAAGGGGCGGCGAACCATAATCGTCTCGGCGGCGAGTATGGCGCTCCCGGCGTCCAGCTCTTTGTCTATGGCCGCCGCCGGGGGAGCGAGGAGGCGCCGCGTCGCTATCCGGCGCGGCAAACCCTTGAGGCCAGCCAGGCGGTAGCGCGCCTCAATCAGGTCAATCCCCGCCAGCTGATCTTCGCCCGCCAGCATCCGGCGGCGATCGACACGGGGGTTTTTCATAACGACGTCATCGCGGTGAGCAACCGTCAGGTCCTGTTCTGCCATGAGCAGGCCTTTGCCGACCAGACCGCGCTTCTCCAGCAGCTGGCGCAGCGGGTGCCGGGTTTTACGCCGCTGGTGGTTCCCGCCAGCCGGGTCTCGGTGGCAGAGGCGGTTGCCACCTATCTGTTCAACAGCCAGCTGTTGAGCCGGGCGGATGGCAGCATGGCGCTTATCCTGCCTCAGGAAGCGCAGGAGCATGCCGGCGTCTGGGAATACCTCAATGAGCTGCTGGCCGGGGATAACCCTATCGCCGACCTGCGGGTGTTCGATCTGCGCGAGAGCATGGCCAACGGCGGCGGTCCGGCGTGCCTGCGCCTGCGGGTGGTGTTGACGGCCGAGGAGTATCAGGCGGTCAATCCGCACGTCCTGATGAACGATACGCTGTTTGCCACCCTCAATGACTGGGTGGATCGCTACTATCGCGATCGTCTCACCCAGGCCGACCTCGCCGACCCGCAGCTGCTGCGGGAAGGGCGCGACGCGCTGGATCGGTTGACCCAGATCCTGCAGCTCGGTTCGGTTTATCCATTTCAGCAATAAGGGGGCGCGGTGGAACATTTTCTGGCATTAACCCTGGCGGGGCGATTGCCCCATCACTTTCACGGCGAGACGGCTCATTTCCGCTGGCACTGGCTCGGGGAAGGGATCCTTGAGCTGACGCCGCATGCGCGCTGCGAGCGCGGGCTGGTACTTTCCTGCGCCATTCATGGCAACGAAACGGCGCCGGTGGAGATAGTCGACCAGCTGGTGCAGCGACTGGTCCGGGAGGCGCTCCCGCTGCGCTGGCGGCTGCTGGTGATCGTCGGCAATCCACCAGCGCTGCGGGCGAATAAGCGCTATCTGCACAGCGATATGAACCGCATGTTTGGCGAGCGCTGGCGGCAGTTTCCGCTCAGTGAGGAGACGCAGCGGGCGCAGCGGCTGGAGCAGGCGGTGGCCCGCTTTTATCGCGACCACGATGGTCCGCGCTGGCACCTCGATCTGCATACCGCGATCCGCGGGTCGCTACATCCGCGCTTCGGCGTGCTCCCGGCCCGCGATACGCCGTGGGAGGAGGATTTTCTTCACTGGCTGGGCGGCGCCGGGCTGGAGGCGCTGGTGTTTCATCGCCAGCCCGGCGGGACCTTCACCCACTTCAGCTGCGAACGGTTCGCGGCGCTGGCCTGCACCCTTGAGCTGGGCAAAGCGCTGCCGTTGGGGGAAAACGATCTGACGCAGTTTGCCGCCGTCCAGCGGGCGCTCTCCCGGCTGCTGGTGGGGGATCTGGCCATTGCCGACGCCCCGGCGCCGCTGCGCTACCGGGTGGTACAGCAGCTAACCCGCCATAGTGATGATTTCCGCTTGCATATGGCGGATCAGACGCTGAACTTCACCCCCTTCGAACCCGGCACGCTGCTGGCGGAGGAGGGTGAGACGCGGTATGTGGTGGGGCCTGAGACGGAGTATGTTCTGTTTCCTAACCCGACGGTGGCGAAAGGACTGCGCGCCGGCCTGATGCTGGAGAAATTATCCTGAGGGCAAGCCGTCCGCCGGGCGGCCTGCTTTATTGCGCGCGTCTTTTTTCGCCATCTTATTTTTTCGTGCTCCACTGTAAATTTGCAGATTATTCCTGGTAAAATGCTTTGTTTTTAATCTCCCCTCCTTTATACTCTCCATAATTTCTCTGCAAAACAGTAAGTTATTTATTTTTTATTGCAATTCTTCGGCTAAATTCCTTATTTTCTCCATAATTGGCGAGAAACTGTTTTTTACACTTTCATTGTTTTACTCTTGCTCTGACTAATTGACGATTAACGTCGTAAAGTTAATCTCGTCAACACGGCAACGCGCCGTAAGAATAACGTAAAGTAAGGATTGAATGATGAAGAAACTCACTGCACTGTTTGTTGCCTCTACTCTGGCTCTGGGCGCGGCTAACCTGGCACACGCCGCCGATACCACCACCGCGCCGAGCGACAGCAAGCCGATGATGATGCATCATAAAGGCGGCCCGGGTCAGCATGACATGATGTTTAAAGGCCTGAACCTGACCGATGCGCAGAAGCAGCAGATCCGCGACATCATGAAGAGCCAGCGCGAAAATATGAAACGTCCGTCCCTTGAAGAACGCCGCGCGATGCACGATCTGATCGCCAGCGACACCTTCGATAAGGCGAAGGCGGAAGCGCAGATCGATAAGATGGAAGCGCAGCATAAAGCGATGGCGCTGTCCCGCCTGGAAACGCAGAACAAGATCTACAACATTCTGACCCCAGAGCAGAAAAAACAGTTCAATGCTAATTTTGAGAAGCATCTGACAGAACGCAACGCGCCGGCAGGTAAAATGCCTGCACCTGCTGAATAATGTAGCGCACTGAATCAAGACCGCCGGTCTTGCCCAATAATGCCATCAGGCGTTGGGCAGGGCCGGCGGTTTTTTATTGGTGGCTTCTCAGCCAAGCGGATGCAGCGGATAGTCTCCGCTGAGCAAAGGTTTACAGAGGATCTTGTAACCATCCTGGTCAAATCCGGCGGGCAGACGGGTCAACTCCGCCGCCTGGTCGAGCGATTCAACGGCGCCCAGCCACAGCCAGTTATGAATGACGTGATACTGCGTCATGTCCGGGCCGCGCTCCTCCAGCGCCACGGGCCCCGCCCACGGCCAGCACACCAGCTGCAGTCTGCTCATCTGCGCCAGCAGGCGTTCTCTGTGCGCCTCCACGCTCTCCTTTCCACAGCAGGCCCCGGCGCAGCGGCCCAGCGCGGAGCGAAAGCAGGCGCGGCCGCGGCTGAGTGGTTCCAGACCAAGCAGGCCATAACAGAGGCGCTGTTCGTCAGCGAGGCTCTGCAGCATCTGCAGCGCCGCCCGCCGGTTGGCGAACAGGCCATAGAGATGCTGCTGGTGCGAGAAATCAACCTCACGGGCATAGACAATCTGCGGCCGGTCGTCCGCAAGTAGCCAGGCGCAGAGCTGCTTGTTACGCCGTAGCCGCTTGTTAAACAGCGGCTGCTGCTCTTTAATCAACCGCGCCTCCAGCAGCAGCGCTCCCAGCTCGCCAGCGGTGCGCTGCCAGGTGATACGCCGCGACTGACGCAGCATCGCGGCCTCTTCAGGGGTGCGCAGGTGGGATAACACCCGGCTGCGGAGGTTGACGCTCTTACCGATATAGAGCGGCATCGTGTCGCTGTCGCCGTGAAACTGATAGACGCCCGGCAGCTTCGGCAGCGCCTCCAGCCACGGGCGAAGATGTTCGGGATATTCATAGATCGCCGCCGCCTCAAACTCGAGACGCGGGGCTGATTGCTTTCTGGCCACAATAACTCCTGATACTGTCTATCCATCCAGTATAGCAGGCCATTTTTGCGGCGAAAAGGGCAAAAAATAACCCCGGCGCAGGCCGGGGCGGGGGGAGAGACTATTTTTTCCAGAAATCGTCAAAGACGGTGATCGGCGGCCGACGCTTGTGTTCGGTTTTCAGATACCAGCCCTCGATCGTTTTGGCGATGCTCGGGTCCAGCGTTTTGCCTTCCAGATAATCGTCGATGTTCTCGTAGGTGACACCCAGGGCCACTTCATCCGGCAGGGATGGGCGATCGTCTTCCAGGTCGGCGGTGGGCAGCTTCTTATACAGATGTTCCGGGCAGCCGAGATGGGCCAGCAGCTGTTTGCCCTGACGTTTGTTCAGGCGGAAAATTGGGTTGATGTCGGTGCCGCCGTCGCCATATTTGGTGAAAAAGCCGGTAATCGCTTCCGCCGCATGGTCGGTACCGACCACAACTCCTTTGGTCATTCCGGCGATGCTGTACTGGGCCTTCATTCGCTCACGGGCTTTTTCATTTCCGCGAACGAAGTCGCTTAGTTCGATGCCTGCTTCGCGCAGCGCCTGTTCGCTGGCCAGCACCGCAGCTTTAATATTGACTGTCAACACCCGGTCAGGCTGGATAAATGCGATGGCGTCCTGGCAGTCCTGCTCATCAGCCTGCACGCCATAGGGTAAACGGACGGCGATAAACTGCAGGCTACTGTCGCCGGTTTCGGCACGCAGTTCGTTAATCGCTATCTGGCACAGTTTTCCCGTCAGGGTGGAGTCCTGACCGCCGCTGATACCCAGCACCAGCGATTTAATAAACGGGTAGGTCTGCAGGTATGACTTCAGGAAATCGACGCTGCGGCGGATCTCGCCTGCGACATCAATCTGCGGCTTTGCGCCCAGCGCCTGAATAATCTCTTGTTGTAGCGTCATCGCGCCCTCCGAAAGTGAATCTGTTTGGCAAGCTGTTGGCTTAAAGCTACCTCTTTGCCACTGAAACGACAAGGACCGGGGTTTTGACTGCCGGAAAAGAAGGCAATCAATGACATAGGTTTTCATTATAGATGCTGTACCGCGCATTGCGCCGCCGTCCGACTTCGGCAGAACACTCCTGTTTACGCAATAACATAACCTGACATGATTTCGCTGTTCGGCTTGAAAAATAACACTATTTATTCCAGGCTTATCGTTACACAGTAGAAAAGAGGAACCAAAATGAACAAAAGCTTAGCAGGAATACTGGGCGTCACCGTCGCGTTAACCTTACTGGCGGGCTGTACCGCTTACGATCGTACCAAAGACCAGTTTACCCAGCCGGTGGTGAAAGATGTGAAGAAAGGGATGTCGCGTCAGCAGGTGATGCAGATCGCCGGCAAACCTTCAACGGAAGTCACCATGGTCCATGCCCGCGGCACCTGCCAGACCTATATCCTCGGTCAACGAGATGGTAAAGTTGAAACCTACTTTGTGGCCCTCGACGAAACGGGTCACGTCATGAACTCCGGCTACCAGACCTGCGCCGAGTATGATACCGACCCGCGCAACGCCAGGTAAGCTTCCTACTGTTTACTGACTTCTACGTAAGCCCGACCACTGGTCGGGCTTTTTTGTGAGTCATGATGCTTATTTAATTGCGCGAATTATTTGGATGAAAATGTGAGGGTAGTCAAAACCGGAGGTCAATGAGAGACAATTCTGTTCAACAGCGAATTATCCTGGCGGCTCAGCTTGCCGTATACTCAACTCATAAACAGAATTAACCGGATGTTACCAGTCTTACCGGCTCTCAGCGGTTACTGAAGGCCCTGGTCTCACACATTGAGGAAGCGTTCATGGAAAAGAAACACATTTATCTCTTCTGCTCGGCAGGCATGTCCACGTCACTGCTGGTCTCCAAAATGCGGGCGCAGGCGGAAAAATATGAAGTCCCGGTCATTATTGAAGCCTATCCCGAAACCCTCGCGGGCGAAAAAGGGCCGGAAGCCGACGTAGTATTATTAGGGCCACAAATTGCGTATATGTTACCGGAAATTCAGCGCCTGCTGCCGAATAAACCGGTTGAAGTTATCGACTCCCTTCTCTATGGCAAAGTTGATGGTTTAGGGGTATTGAAAGCCGCCGTCGCGGCTATTAAGAAAGCTGCAGCACAATAATTTTAACTTTTAAAACTCGATGTATTTTGACGCCTGGCGGCTGCCTGTTGCCGGACGTCAAAAAATAATGAGTTTATTTTCCCGTCAAAGAGTAATTTCATACATCATCGCCGTAATAGTTTATTGCGGCTTTTAAGGGTATTGACTATGAGTAAAGTGATCGATTCGCTTGAAAAGGTACTCCTTCCTTTTGCAGTGAAAATAGGAAAGCAGCCGCATATTAATGCAATAAAAAATGGATTTATTAAATTAATGCCGTTGACCCTCGCCGGGGCCATGTTTGTGTTAATTAACAACGTTTTTCTGAGCTTCGGCGAAGGCTCTTTCTTTTATTCCATGGGCATTCGCCTGGATGCCTCCACCATTGAAACCTTAAACGGCTTTAAGGCTATCGGCGGAAACGTCTATAACGGCACCCTCGGGATTATGTCGCTAATGGCGCCGTTCTTTATCGGCTCCGCGCTGGCGGAAGAGCGCAAAGTTGACCCGATGGCAGCTGGCCTGCTGGCGGTGGCGGCCTTCATGACCGTGACCCCGTATAGCGTGGGCGAAGCCTATGCGGTGGGCGCCAACTGGTTGGGCGGGCAGAACATCATCTCCGGGATGATTATCGGTCTGGTCGTTGCGGAACTGTTCACCTTCGTGATCCGTCGCAACTGGGTGATTAGACTGCCGGACAGCGTGCCGGGGTCGGTATCACGCTCTTTCTCAGCGCTGATCCCGGGCTTCTTGATCCTCTCCATCTTCGGCATTATTTCGTGGGCCCTGGCGAGCTATGGCAGCAACTTCCACCAGATCATCATGGACTCTATCTCGACGCCGCTGGCGGCGATGGGCAGCGTGGTTGGCTGGGCATACGTTATCTTTAACTCTCTGCTGTGGTTCTTCGGTGTGCACGGTTCTCTGGCGCTTACCGCCCTGGATAACGGCATCATGACGCCGTGGGCGCTGGAAAACATCGCGCTGTACAACCAGTACGGCTCTGTTGATGCGGCCATCGAAGCGGGCAAACAGTTCCACTTCTGGGCTAAGCCGATGCTCGACTCCTACATCCTGCTGGGTGGCTCCGGGGCGACGCTGGGTCTGATTATCGCCATCTTTATCGCTTCTCGCCGCGCTGACCATCGTCAGGTTGCCAAGCTGGCGCTGCCGTCAGGCATCTTCCAGATTAACGAACCGATTCTGTTTGGTCTGCCGATCATCATGAACCCGGTGATGTTCATCCCGTTCGTGCTGGTTCAGCCGATTCTGGCGGCCATTACGCTGGCGGCCTACAGCCTGGGGATTATCCCACCGGTGACCAACCTGGCGCCGTGGACTATGCCGACCGGTTTGGGAGCGTTCTTTAACAGTAACGGCAGCGTTGCCGCCCTGCTGGTGGCCCTGTTCAACCTTGGCGTCGCTACCCTGGTCTACCTGCCGTTTGTGGTGCTGTCGAATAAAGCACAGACCGTTATCGAGCAGGAAGAGAGCGAAGAAGACATCGCTAACGCACTGAAATTCTGATACCGCGCGGTACGGGCAGCGTCCCGTACCGCCTGATAAATGAGGGAAATATTATGTTTGATCTGGACAACATCGACGCGGTAGAGACCCCGGAAAATGACCTCGAAGAGGTAGTGATGGGGCTGATTATCAACTCCGGACAAGCCCGCAGCCTGGCCTATGCCGCGCTGAAGCAGGCGAAGCAGGGCGACTTTGCCGCAGCGAAAGCGATGATGGAGCAGTCGCGCCAGGCGCTGAGCGAGGCGCATCGCGTGCAGACCCAGCTTATCGAAAGCGACGAGGGCGAAGGGAAAATGAAGGTCAGCCTGGTGCTGGTGCATGCCCAGGACCATCTGATGACCTCCATGCTGGCTCGTGAGCTGGTGGCCGAATTGATTGAGCTGCACGAGAAGGTACAATAGGCCATCGCGACGATGAGGCAGCCCAGAATGATGACCACCGAGATCAGTACCGCCAGAGAACAACAGCTGTTCAACGGGAAGAACTTTCATGTGGTCATCTATAACAAAACGGAAAGCGTGAGCGGGCTTCACCAGCATGATTACTACGAATTTACCGTGGTGTTAACCGGGCGCTATTACCAGGAGATCAATGGCAAACGGGTGCTGCTGGAGCGCGGGGATTTCGTCTTTATCCCGATGGGCTCGCACCACCAGAGCTTTTACGAGTTCGGGGCGACGCGCATCCTTAACGTCGGCATCAGCAGACGCTTCTTTGAGAAACACTACCTGCCGCTGCTGCCGTTTGGTCTGGTGGCTTCGCAAGTCTACGCCGTGCAGAGCGCTTTTCTCGGCTACGTTGAGTCGGTCATCGCCTCACTCAATTTTCGCGAAACGGAATTTGACGAATTTATCGAGCTGGTCTCCTTTTATGTCATTAACCGTTTACGCCACTATCGTGAAGAGCCGGTTGCCGACGTGACGCCGCAATGGTTAAAAAATACCGTGGAAGCCATGCATGATAAGCTGAAATTCGGTGAAGGCGCTCTTGAAAATATGGTTCGCTTATCCGGAAAAACGCAGGAATATTTAACCCGGGCGACCCAGCGCTATTATGGTAAAACGCCGATGCAGATAATTAATGATATCCGTATCAACTTTGCCAAAAAACAGCTGGAAATTACCAATTATTCGGTGACGGATATTGCGTATGAATCAGGTTACAGCAGCCCGAGCTTGTTTATTAAAACCTTTAAAAAACTGACGTCGTTTACGCCGAGCAGTTATCGCAAACATTTGACCAGTATTAATTAAACCCGCGCGGCGTTCGCCGCCAGGTTTATACCGAAAATCATTCAAGTTAACTGTCCGCATTGTTGCGGAGAGCGGCCTGCGTCCAGGCGCAGCGCCTAAGGGAGAAAAAGATGAGCCAGAAATTAAAAGTAGTCACTATTGGCGGCGGCAGCAGCTATACCCCGGAATTACTGGAAGGATTTCTGAAACGTTATCATGAACTGCCGGTAAGCGAACTGTGGTTGGTAGACGTCGAAGAGGGCCAGGAGAAGCTCGATATTATCCACGCGCTGTGCCAGCGGATGGTGGAAAAAGCCGGCGTGCCGATGAAAGTCTATAAAACGCTGGATCGCCGCGCAGCGCTGCAGGGCGCAGATTTCGTCACCACCCAGCTGCGCGTGGGCCAGCTGAAGGCGCGTGAAAAAGATGAGCGCATCCCGCTGAGTCACGGCTACCTGGGTCAGGAGACCAACGGGGCGGGCGGGTTGTTTAAAGGACTGCGCACCATCCCGGTGATTTTCGATATCGTGAAAGATGTGCAGGAAATTTGCCCCGACGCATGGATCATCAACTTCACCAACCCGGCGGGCATGGTCACCGAGGCGGTCTATCGTCACACCAATTTCAAACGCTTTATCGGCGTGTGCAACATTCCTATCGGCATGAAGATGTTCATCACCGACGTGCTGCAGCTGAGCCCGAGCGATGAGCTGAATATCGACCTGTTTGGTCTGAACCACCTGGTGTTCGTCCGCGACGTGCTGGTTAACGGCGTCTCGCGCTTCGATGAACTGCTGGACGGCGTGGCCTCCGGCCGTCTGACCGCGAACTCGGTGAAAAACATCTTCGACCTGCCGTTTAGCGAAGGGCTGATCCGCTCCCTGCGCCTGATCCCATGCTCTTACCTGCTCTACTACTTTAAGCCAAAAGAGATGCTGGCGATTGAGATGGGCGAGTACTACAAAGGCGGTGCGCGCGCCCAGGTGGTGCAGAAGGTGGAGAAACAGCTGTTCGAGCTGTATAAAAACCCGGATCTTAACGTTAAGCCGAAGGAGCTGGAGCAGCGCGGCGGGGCCTATTACTCTGATGCCGCTTGCGAAGTAATCAATGCCATCTATAACGACAAGCAGACTGAGCACTATGTGAATATCCCGCATCATGGCCATGTCGATAATATCCCGGCGGACTGGGCGGTAGAGATGAGCTGCACCTTAGGCCGCGACGGCGCGAAGCCGACGCCGCGCATTACTCATTTCGATGAGAAGGTGTTAGGGCTTATCTACACCATCAAGGGGTTCGAAGTGGCGGCCAGCCAGGCGGCGATCAGCGGTGAGCTGAACGATGTCCTGTTGGCGCTGAACTTAAGCCCGCTGATCCATTCCGATCGTGACGCCGAACAGCTGGCGCGGGAGATGATTCTGGCGCATGAAAAATGGCTGCCGAACTTTGCGGCGACGATCGAAAAACTAAAATCGTAACGGGAGTAGCAAATGGAACGCGTATTGATCGTCAATGCCGACGACTTCGGCCTCAGTAAAGGGCAGAACTACGGCATTATCGAGGCCTGTCGCAACGGCGTGGTGACATCGACCACCGCGCTGGTCAACGGCGCGGCCATTGACCACGCCGCCCAGCTGAGCCGCAGTACTCCGGAGCTGGCGGTCGGTATGCACTTTGTGCTGACGCTGGGCGAGCCGCTGTCGGCCATGCCGGGATTAACCCGCGATGGCCGTCTGGGCAAATGGATCTGGCAGCAGGCGGAAGAAGATAGCCTGCCGCTGGAAGAGATCGCCCACGAGCTGGCGTGTCAGTACCGTCGTTTTGTCGAACTCTTCGGCCATGAGCCGACGCATATCGACAGCCATCACCATGTGCATATGTTCGCCCAGATTTATCCCATCGTCGCGGCCTTTGCCCGCGAGAAGGGCATTGCGTTACGCATTGACCGCCAGGTGGCGGCGCAGAGTGGGCTCGACCAGCAGGCGGCGCGCAGCAGCGCCGGCTTCAGCAGCGAGTTTTACGGCGAAGCGGTCTCTGAGGAACTGTTTCTGCAGACGCTGGATGCCTCCATTGCCCGCGGGGAGCGCTCCCTGGAGGTGATGTGTCATCCGGCTTATGTCGATCGGATCATTATGGGCAGCGCCTACTGCTATCCGCGACTGGATGAGCTTGATGTGCTGACAGCTGCCTCGCTGAAAGCGGCGGTGGCCGACCGGGGTTATCGTCTGGGAACCTACCGCGACGTGTAAGCCCGACGGGGGAAAGGGAAAGTGAATCAAGCCCGGCACAGCGTGCCGGGCTTTTTACTACGCCGGAATAGCGGCGATTTTCGGGCTTCTCGACCACACGCGGTGGGCCGTCATCAGGGCGAGCAGTTTGTCCGCCGCTGGCGTGTCGAGCGCATCGGTGACGATGACCCCCTCTTCACCCTGGGTCGGAACATGCAGAACGGACGTCAGCTGCCGCGCATCCCCTGCCAGCAGGATCGGCTTCAGATGTTTATAGGCTTCCAGCAGGTAATAGCGCGCGTCACCGCTCTGACTCAGGGCGCTGAGGTCGCCGCCGGGCACCACCACCGCATCCACCGTCAGCGACGGGGAACCGGCGAAGGTGCCGGCGATCGGCAGCGGAGAACCATCGTCGGCAATGACTTCGCCCATTCGCGAGTAGAGCAGCTTGCTGTGCACGCCCTGGGCCTGCAGCGCCTGCAGGAGCTGAACCAGATCCTGCGCTGAGGTGCGTTCGTTGAGCAGGACTGCCACCACGCGACCTTTCACATCTCCTTCGGCATCGGCGTAGAGGCTGAGGCTGGGGTCTTTCTCCACGCCATTGACCGGGGCGGGCAGGGTAATGTTGCGCTGATCGTCGCTCAGTTCGATGCCTAAGTTCGCCCCAACCGCTTCCGCAAGCTTAGTATCAATGTGGGCCAGATGATCGACCACCCGCTCGCGGATCCAGGTGCGGACCACTTTGCTGAGTTCGAAGCTGAAACCATCGATAATATGCTGCTGTTCAATCGGCGTCTGGCTCAGCCAGAACAGACGCGGCTGGGCGTAATATTCGCCGAACGAAGGGCTGCGCTGGCGGATTTTTTCGCCGTCGACGCGCTCGGCGAGGGACTCAAAGCCACCGCGTTTGGCGGCAGGCGGCGTCTCGCGCGGCCAGTTGTCGTTAATCGAGTTGGGCTCGTAGTTGG
>NZ_JAGRQY010000148.1:0-28683 GCF_018223905.1 Klebsiella sp. 28 | reverse complement strand
GCTATCTCACTATCCTCATTGGCTTCCTGCTGGGTTTTGCGATTGTCGTGTGGGTGGAAAAACAAATGCCCGCGCGCGTCGAGAGCAGCGGCGGGATGACGTTGAGCCAGGATTTTCCGCCGCTCCCTCCCCCGCGCGAGCTGACCTTTGACGAGGCGATCTGGGCGCGGGTGGCCTGGCAGTATTATGTCAACAATACCCAGCCAAACGGCCTGGCCAACGCGCACGATGGCGAACCCTGGCTCAGCCTGTGGAGCGTCGGCAGCTATCTTTTCGCCGTGGTCGCCGCAGAGCAGCTGCATATTGTGACCGCCGCCGAAGGTGATGAGCGCATTGCCGCCGCCCTGTTTACCCTCGGTCAACTGCCCCTCAACGCCCAGGGATTGCCCGCCGCTCAGTACCATGCCGACACGCTGCAGATCCTCGGCAACCCGGACTCCTCCGCCATCGGTATGGGACGCCTGCTCACCGCCCTGCAAACCCTGCTCTGGCGCTATCCTCAGCACGCCGCCGCGGTGCGGGATCTGTTTAATCAGTGGCGGGTNNCCCGCCGCAGGGGCAGCAGATGATCGATATCGACGGCATCATGGTGCCCGACGAGGGGCTGCGCACGCCCTGGGGGCGGCAACCTTCGCTGATCAGCCTGCCGTACCTGCTCACCGGGCTTGAGCTGGGCTTTGACGCGCAGAGTGCGGAGATCGCCTGGCGCATCATGCAAATCCAGCAGCGCCGTCATAGCCTGAGGGTCAGCAAGCCGCCGATCAGCACCGACTACGCCGAGCCCGCGCCGGATTATGCCAGCGCGCTGGCGGACCGGCAGCCGCAGAGCGCCTTCGCCCCGCGCAGTGCCACCCCGGAGCAAACGGCGATCACCTCTACCCGCACCGCCTTTGCCTGGTACGCCCTGTTCCGCAATAGCTGGAGCGAAGCGCTTCGCCAGCAGGTCCAGACGCTGCAGGTCCCGGGCAAGGGCTGGCAGCGTGGGTTAAATCTCAACCGCAGCGTCAACGACGTTGTTGACGGCGATACCAACGCGATCGTGCTGGAAAGCCTGGCCTACATTTCCCGGGGGCAGATGCTGTGTCTGGCCTGCCTGAGCCCTACCCCTCTACCCTCGTCCTCAGCAGGAGCAACGCCATGAAGCTGACCTATTTTTCCCGTTTTCCTCTGCTGGCCGGACTCATGGCGCTGTGGCTCTCACTCTCCGGCGCGCAGGCCGCGACCGGTCTGCCGGCTGCGGAATACGCCCCGCGTAGCGGGGAGCTGACGCCGAGGGAGATGACTATCGCCAAAAATGCCTGGCAATATTTCGTCGCCAACTTTCAGCCCACCACCGGGCTGGTCAATGCGGTAAACAAATACCCCTCGACCACCATGTGGGACAGCGCCTCCTATCTGGCCGCCATGACCGCGGCCCGTGAGTTGGGGATTATTGATAAGGCGGAGTTCGACCGTCGGATGCTGAAGTTTCTCGCCACGTTGAATAAGCTCGATTTATTCCGTAACGAACTACCCAACAAAGCCTATAACACGATAAGCGGACAAAAGGTTAACTACCAGAACAAGCCGGGTGAAATCGGCTATTCGGCGCTGGATATCGGCAGAATGCTGATCTGGCTGAAGGTGATCAAGGAGCGCTATCCGGAATACAGCAACAGCATCGATAATGTGGTGCTGGGGTGGGATTTTAGCCATGTGGTCGATCCCTGCGGCACGCTGTACGGGGCGTATCTGGAAAACGGCCAGCCCAAATACGTTCAGGAAGGCCGTCTGGGATACGAGGAGTACGGCGCGGCGGGCTTTCAGCTGTGGGGATTTAACACCTGTCAGGCCAGCCGGCCGCAGCCCTACGAGCTGGCGGAGATTTACTGCGTGCTGGTCCCCTATGATTCGCGCGACCCACGGCAAACCAGCCAGCATAACTATGTGGTCAGTGAATCCTACGTGCTGTATGGCATGGAGTTTGGCTTTGATAACCCTGGTGACCGGAACAACAGCCCGCGCGAGTACTCCCATCCCTGGATGAAAAACTTCGCTGACCGGGTCTACCAGGCCCAGGAGAATCGCTACGCCATCACCGGGATCCTCACCGCCCGCTCCGAGCATCAGCTCGATAAATCCCCGTACTTTGTCTATGACACCGTGTTCAGCGACGGGTTTAACTGGAACACCATAACCGACAAAGGCCAGTTCGTACCGAATAGCGCCGCCGTGTCGCTCAAAGCGGCGATGGGGATGTGGGTGCTGTGGAACTCGCCCTATACCGATCGTCTGCTGGACGCCATTGAAAACGCGAACGAAGCGGGAAAAGGCTATTACGAGGGGTTGTATGAGAACGGCGACGGGCCAATCAATGAGTTTACCGCCAACAACAACGGCATCATGCTGGAAGCACTGCTATTTAAAAAGGAGGGAAAACTGCTGCAGTTTTCCAGCGACAACCCGAAAAACCGCGATTTCGCCCCGTCGCTGTGGGACAAGAAGCTGGTGGATCTCTTTGAACCCAATAACGGCCCGCGCAATCGCCCGTTCCTGAGCAACACCCCCGCCGTCAAAACATGGTGCGAGCAGACCGGGACCACGCAGCGCACCAAACCCGCCTGCCAGGCCTGCCAGTGTGCCGCCTGCAAGGCTGACGAGCCCGTTAAACTTCCGCCGGTGACCGCGCAATGCTTAAAACCATAGCCCGCTGGCTGGCCATCGCCGTCGTCCTTTTTCTTATCGCCCTGGCGCTGTTTTATCGCGAAGGCGCGGGGTGGCGCTGGCTGACCAAAGGCGGCTGGCACACCACTGCCCGCATCAGCAGCCTGACGCCGCAGGAGCGCTCGTGGGCGCAGATCGCCTGGCGGTACGTCGAGAACAATACCCAGCCGCAAACCGGCCTGGTCAACGGCAGCGACAAACAGCCCCGCGCAACGCTATGGCAGATGGGCGACACCCTTATCGCCCTGCTCGCCGCCAGAGAGCTGGGGTTGGTAAAGGAAGCGGAATTCGACGCCCGCCTGACGCCCCTGCTCGGCACCCTCAATCGCCTGACGCTGACCGACGGCGGTTCGCCGGGCAGGCTATACTCCACTCAGACGGCGACCCCTGTCGACTTCAGCGGCAAACCGGCGGCCAGCGGCTGGTCAGCAAAAGATATGGCCCGACTGATGCTCGCCCTGCGGCTCACCGCCGAACGCGCGCCGCAGTATGGTGAATACATTGATAAAATTATCCTGCGCTGGAACTTCTGTCCGGTGATCGATAAAGACGGAGAGCTGTGGTCCGCCTCACTGCAGAACGGCCAGCGGACGATCCGCGAGGAGCTTCGGCTGGGAGACAGTGAATACGCCGCCAGCGCGTTTCGCCTGTGGGGGTTCCCGGCCGGCAAGGCCTTCTCTCCCCCGACGCGCAATGTGATTATGTATCAGCGTCGCCTCGCCGTTGACGACCGCGACCCGCGAACCACCTGGCAACCCGTGGCGCTCTCCACTCTGCCCGCCATGCTACCGGGACTGGAGTTCGGCTGGCAGCCGCCCGGCGTGCCGGAAGAGGTACAAAAAGCCATGCGCGAACGGGCGGAAGGGATATGGCTCAGCCAGAAAACGCGCTGGACACAGGATAAAGTGCTAACCGCCCGGGCCGATTTTTCGCTTACCCAGGCGCCCTGGCACGTGGAAGATACCGTCTGGGGGAATGGCTACGCCTGGAATACGCTCGGGGACGACGGGAAGTACTACCCCCGGCTGGCGCAGGTGACCACCAAGGCGGTCTTTGTCCTGTGGACGCTGTGGGAAACCGAGTATACCGATGCGCTGATGGCGGTCACTACCCATCTTAACGACCCGCAGCGCGGCTGGTTTGAAGGGCGGGTCGAGGCCACCGGCGACGTCAACGCCACCCTCACCCTCTCCACTAACGCCATGGTGCTGGAGGCGCTGTTTTACAAACACAACGCCGGGCCGTTGTTCAAAAACGGCCTCGCGGATGACAACAGCTACTTTGCCCGCCGCGCGACGGACGAATTTAACCCGCCCCGCCGCTGCCTGCCGGGCGAACGGGTCATGAGGAGCGCACCATGAAGTTTTATCGCGATCTCTTTGAAGCCAGCCTGAATCGCGTCGTACCGGAGCGCGACAAACAGCGCTTCTTCCAGGCCTTCTACAGCACCTTTATCCATATGTCACCGGAAACCGAGCAGCACTTCTCCCAACGCTCCGGCGAGGCAGGCCAGCAGATGATCTTTAAAAGCTTTTTCGCCATGCTGGCGGTCAACGGCGACCTCTTCGTACCCGATTTTCTGGAACGGCTGGCGCGGGCGCAGAGCGAGGAAGGCCTGCGCCTGCCGCCGCGTTTTTTTGCGCTGTGGCGAGAAGCCATGCTCAAAACCGTCCGCGCCAGCGATCCGCTGTGCGATGAAGAGATCCTCACTGCATGGGCAATGGCGATCGCCCCCGGGCTTGAGTATCTGCGCCGCCAGGCGGAGCTCCACTATCAGACCGCAGGTCACTGATCATGCATGCCGCTAACCGTGCCGACCTCAACGTCCTGCCTTCGGCGGTGATGATCTACGATGAGCGCGAACGACTGCAGGCCTGGAATGATAAGGTGGCGCTGTTTTATCCAACGATCGCGCCCTGGCTCGCCGTCGGCGCTTCTCTTGAGAGCCTGGCGGAGAAGTTTATCGATGCCGGTTATAACATTGACCCTGGCCGGCAACAGACGCTACGCGAGACGATTATCCGCAACTGCCGCCAGGCGAACCATTGCGAAGTCCGCCAGTCGGGCAACCGCCGGATTTACGTTCAGCATCAGCGGCTGGCGGATGGTGGAATTGTCAGTCTGCATACCGACATCACCGAGCTTGACGAGGCCCGACGCGCACGTCACCAGCTTCACGACGATTTTTTATTCACTGCGGAGTCGATCCAGATCGGCATCTGGGACTGGCAGGTCTCCCACGACAACCTGCAGGTGAATGACACCCTGCTGGCGATGGTCGGCCAGTCGCGGGCACAGTGGCGCTATCCGCTGCGTTTTATGCTCAATCTGGTCCACGAGGACGATCGCGCTACCCTGCAGCAGGCGATGATCGCCTCGCAAAACGAGCATATGCCGGTTTTTGAATGTGAACTTCGCGTCCAGCACCCGACGCAGGGCTGGCGCTGGATGCTGCTCTCCGGGCAGATTGTCACCCTCAATATGCAGCAGCAGGCAGAGCGGGTGATCGGCACGTTGCAGGATATTACCCGGCGCAAAGCCGCAGAGCTGCTGGCCATTGAGGCGGCGAAGGAGGCCCGCGAGGCGAACGAAGCGAAAAGCGCCTTCCTCGCCAATATGAGCCACGAAATCCGCACCCCGATGAACGGCATTCTCGGCATGACGCAGCTGTGCCTCGACACGCCGCTGACCGCGGAGCAGCGGGAGTACCTTTCGCTGGTGATGAGTTCAGCCCAGTCGCTGCTGCACATTATTAACGACATTCTTGATTTCTCACGCATTGAGTCGGGCAAGATGCAGGTGGACGAAGAGCCGCTGGAGATCCGCCCCTTTATCCAGTCGCTGATCCGCCCGCATATGCCCGCCGCCAGCGAAAAGGGTATTGAGCTGCTGGTGGATATCTACCCTGCGGTACCGGAGGTGCTGATCGTCGATGGCCCCCGGCTGCGGCAAATCCTGACTAACCTGTTGGGTAATGCGCTGAAGTTCACTCATCAGGGGGAAGTTCTGCTGGCAATAGCGCCGGCCGACGACGAAAGCCGCTGGCGCTTTCGCATTCGCGATACCGGGATTGGCATCGCCCCGGAAAAGCAAAAGGCAATCTTCGAAGCCTTCAGCCAGGCCGATAGCTCCACCACCCGCCGCTACGGCGGCACCGGGCTGGGATTAACCATTTCGGCCCGCCTGGTCAGCCTGATGGGCGGTGAGCTGACGGTGGAGAGCCAGCCCGGGACGGGCAGTGAATTTGCCTTCACCCTGCCGCTGGCAGGTCTGCACGCCGCCGTCTCCGCTAACGCCCCGCCGGGCCGCTTCAACAATGAGCGGGTGCTGGTGGTTGACGACAACAGCACCAACCTGCGCCTGCTCGACACCATGCTTCGCCAGATGGGACTGATACCGATCTGCGTGGACAACGCCAGCGAGGCGTTACGTCGGGCCGCCGAAGGGCCGCCCTGGCCGCTGATCCTGCTGGATGCACAGATGCCGGATATGGACGGCGTATCCCTGGCGCTGGAGCTTTCCGCCCTGCCTGAAGCCCGGCAAAGCCAGATTATTATGCTCAGCTCCATGAGCCGCCATTTTGACGCCAATATGCTTAAGCGCATCGGTATCGCCCACTATCTGCATAAACCGGTGGCGCAGCGCGAACTGCATCAGGTTATCGCCGGTATTCTCCTTCCCACGCCGGTGGTGGCGACAGCGCCAGCCCCCGTTGCGGAACCGGTCAGGGACCAGACCGGGCTGCATATCCTGCTGGCTGAGGACAACCTGGTTAATCAAAAGGTCGCCAGACGGCTGCTGGAGCAGTTGGGTCACCGCTGCGAGGTGGTGAGCAACGGCCGGGAGGCGCTGGAGCGCTGGCGCGCAGCCTGCTGGGATCTCCTGCTGATCGATCTGCAAATGCCGGAGATGGACGGTGAAACCGCCATCCGTCTGCTGCGCGAAGAGACGCCGGCGCTGGGCAGGCAACATCAGCCCGCGATGGCCATGACCGCCCATGCCATGCAGGGCGATAGAGAGCGCTGTCTGGCGATGGGCTTCGACGGCTATATCGCCAAACCAGTGAGTCTTGAGGCGCTACGGGAAGCCATCGCCCGCGTCGGCGCAGCGGAAGATAGCGGTTTGGAGGAAGAGAAAGGCCTGCCGGACGAGGCCCACCTGCTAAAACAGTGCGCCGACGATCCTGAGCTGGTCGAGGAGCTGCTGGGACTCTTCGCTGAAGGGCTTGACGCCGCAACGTCGGCCCTTACCCACGCCATTGACGCCAATGACCGGGAGACGCTGCGCCGTACCGCCCACAAGCTGCGCGGCGAGGCGGTCACCCTCGGCTTTCAACGCCTTGCCGGGGTGCTCCAGCAGCTGGAGAGCCAGGCGGCCTCGCCAGACCAAAGCGTGCCGGGCGACCTGCGCGACGCGCTGACCGAGGCGATCGCGGGCTGCCACCTGTGGCTGCGCCGCAGAACGCAGGAGGTTCCCCATGATCGCTAGACGTCATCTGCTGCTGGTCATTTGCCTGCCGCTGGCGCACGCCGGTTCTGCGCCGGTGACCTGGTCACTGGCCGGACAATGGCGGGTGCATGACGCCAACGACAGCGCCTTCGCCGGCGCGCAGGCTTCGGACGGCGACTGGCGCACGCTGCGGGTACCGGCAAACTGGTACAGCGCCGGATACGATCATCAGGGCGCCCTGTGGTATCGCCATCAATTTACCCTGCATGGCCTGACGCCGGACGCCATGGCTACGCTGGTGTTTGACGGCGTCGATTACTTTGCCGAGGTGGCGCTCAACGGCAAGACGCTGACCCGGCACGAAGGCTATTTTCAGCGCTTCCCGGTGGACATCACCGGGGCCGTTCGCCGCCATAATCAGCTCGCCGTGCGGGTCGACAGCCCCTATGAAGACCCGCAAAAGATCTTGCCACTGCACAAGACGCTGATGAAAGGGATCCTCAATCAGCACGATACCCGTCCGGGCGGCGCCTGGTCGGTTCAGGGGCAGGATGCCAACTCCGGGGGGATCTGGGCGCCGGTGAGGCTCCATCTGAGCCGCGGCGTCACCATCGACGAGGTGATCCTGCGCCCGGACTGGCAACAGGGGCTGGAGCAGCCCATGCTGCGTGCCGAAATCCGCTATCGGGCTGTGACGCCCGGCCCCGTCACGCTACGCCTGACGGCTACCCCGGACAATTTTTCCGGCCCACGTTTTCACCAGGCCTTCGCGGTCACTCTGGAGAAAACCGCAGGCGTCCTGCACGTCTCGCTGCCCATGCCGTCCGCGAAGCTCTGGTGGCCCGTGGGCGCAGGCAAGCCGAACCTCTACCGGGTGCGCGCCACCCTAACGGATGACCGGGGGATGATGGATACCGCCGTCACCCGCACCGGATTACGTAAGGTGGAAGCGCTGGCGGACAATCAGGGCTGGCGCATCAACGACAGACGGCTGTTCATTAAGGGCAGCAACTATATTGGCTCCCCATGGCTAAGCACCATGACGCGGAAAAAGTACCGTCGGGATTTCAGGCTTGTCACGGCGATGAACGCCAACGCCATCCGCGTTCACGGCCACGTGGCGGGCCGCGCGCTGTATGAGGTGGCTGATGAGATGGGACTGATGATCTGGCAGGATGTCCCCCTGCAATGGGGTTACGATGACAGCGCCGCCTTCGCCGAGAACGCTGTGCGCCAGACCCGGACGATGATGGACCAGTTCGGCAATTCGCCGGCGATTATTGTCTGGGGCGGCCACAACGAGCCGCCGTGGAACTCGCCGTGGATGGAAAAACGCTTCCCCGACTGGCGTAAAACCTTAAATCAGACCCTGACGCAGCGGGTGGGCGATGCGCTTGCGGAAGATACCTCCCGCATCGTGCATCGCTTTTCCGCTGTCGAAGAGCACTACTGGGCAGGCTGGTATTTCGGCACCCTGCGCGACCTGCTCGCCCCGGCGAAAACCGGGATTATTACCGAGTTTGGCGCCCAGGCGCTGCCCCGGCTCTCCACCCTGAAGACCATTATCCCGGCCCGTCTGCTGTGGCCGAAAACCACCGCTGCCGACGACCCCGGCTGGGTGCGATGGAAGTACCATAATTTTCAGCCTTTCCAGACCTTTAAATTTGCCGGTATTCCACGAGGCAACAATATTCAGGAGATGATTGAAAACACCCAAGCATATCAGGCCCGGCTGGTGGCGCTGGCGGCGGAGAGCTATCGCCGCCAGCGTTATCAGCCGGTGACCGCCCTGTTCCACTTTATGTTTGTCGAGACATGGCCCTCCATCAACTGGGGGGTGGTAGATTATCTGCGCCAGCCGAAGGCCGGTTACTATGCCCTGCAGCGCGCCTATCAGCCGATCCTGCCGTCCATCGAGCCGGTGACCGCCAGATGGCGTCAGGGAAGCCCGGCGACGGTGCGCCTGTGGGCGATTAACGATACCTGGGCAGCCTGCGAGGATTGCCGCCTGACCTGGCAGGTCAGGCAAAATGGCCAGATGCTCGCTCAGGGAGAAACCTCGCTGACCCTGCCGCCCGACGCTGGCCAAATGGTCAGGGAGTTGACCGTCACCCCCGCCGGCCCGCAGCCCGTGACGATCGTCTACCGCATTGACAACCGTCGCGGCAAACACGTGGGTGCTAACCAGCATACCGAGCCCGTCGCCGCGGCGCAGGCGGGGAGATGAAGATGGAGCCAATCGGTGCCGCGGTCAGTCGTGGATTTTCACCCCCAGACATCCGCGAACGAACTCAGGGTTGAAGTGTTTTACCGCTTCGCCAACATAGCCTAAATCCAGGGCGCTGATTTGCGCCATTTCGTTGTCTGTTAATACGAAATCCCAGATAGCAAAATTTTCTTCAATGCGCTCCTGGCGAGTGGATTTAGGGATCACCGTGACGCCACGCTGCACGTTCCAGCGCAGAACAACCTGCGCAATGGTTTTCTGGTGCGCATCGGCGATCCCCCGAAGCAATGCATCTTGATACGGATTATGTCTGCCACCGCCTAACGGCGCCCACGCTTCAGGCTGAACGTGATAATGCTTCATGGCTTCCAGCGCCGCGGGCTGCGCGAAATAAGGATGCAGTTCAACCTGGTTCACCATTGGTTTAATTCTGACAGTTTCGCAGAAGTTAGCTAACACATGGGGGTAAAAATTGGAGACGCCGATCGCTTTCAGGGTACCGGCCTCATAGGCCTCTTCCAGCGCACGCCAGGCGCTGAAATAATCGCCCATCGCCTGATGTAGCAAATAAAGATCAAAGTATTCCAGGCCCGATTTTTTTAATGACGCGGCAATCCCGGCTTTCGCCATCCCGGTGTTGGCCATGTCCTGGACCCACAGTTTGGAGGTAATAAACAGCGCCTCGCGGGTACACAGACCTTCGGCGATGGCTTCGCGCACGGCCTCACCCACCGCATCTTCATTATCGTAGACGGCAGCGGTATCGATGAGGCGATAACCGGTGCGAATGGCGTTCAACACCGCCTGCTTACACTCCGCTTTATCGGTCACCTTGAAAACGCCGAAACCCAGCATCGGCATTTTGCGAGCGTTACTTAATACTGAATATTCCACGGTGAAGCTCCCCTCTTGTTAAAACACCATGGTAAGACAGGAACGCGGTCACGATTAGCCTGTCATTCCTGATTTGACTTATGCATTCAATTCATTAATCGCAGTGCGCTGAGATGATCTGATTTTGACAGAGAGCAGAAAAGTCACCCCTGCCGCGCCCAGCAGTAACAGACCGCTCAGTGCAAAAGTGCTGTGCCATCCCAGACTATCAAACACCAGGCCGCCTACCGTTGACCCGAGGGCTATCGATAGCTGGATCACGGCGACCATCAGCCCGCCGCCCGTCTCCGCATCCTCGGGCAGCGTCCGCGCAATCCATGTCCACCAGCCGGTGGGCGCCGCCGTCGCCAGCAGCCCCCACAGGCTTAACAGTACGGCGACCGATCCCGTGTGGTGTCCGGCCAGCAGAAGCGTTCCGGCAATTGCGGCCATTAACAACGGGATAGCCACCAGCGTCGGATAAAATCGGGCATTCAGAACGGTCGTAATAAGCAGCGTGCCGATAAAACCGGCGATACCCATTGTCAGCAATATCAGGGACAGACCAGAAGGACTGACCTGGGTCACCGTCTCCAGAAACGGTCGCACATAGGTAAATAAGGTAAACTGTCCCATAAAGAACAGTCCGCAGGCCAGCAATCCCAGGGATAGCGTAGAAAGACGGAACAGACGCAGCACCGATCCCTGCCGCTGTGGTGCGCGCGGACTTTTCATCGACGGCAGGCTAATGCATTGCCAGACGAAGGCCAGCACCGCCAGCGGGACAAGACATAAAAAGGCGCCGCGCCAGCCGACGGTGGCCCCCAGGTAGCTGCCCAGCGGCGCTGCCACAACGGTGGCCAGCGCGTTGCCGCCGTTAAAGATGGCCAGTGCGCGGGGGACCTGGCGTTGCGGCACCAGCCGAATGGCCGTTGCCGCCGACATCGACCAGAAGCCGCCGATGACGATCCCAATGAGCGCTCTGCCCAGCATATAAACCGGGAAACTGGACGCCAGGGCAATAATCACCCCAGAGGCTGCCATCAACGCCGTGAGCCCCAGCAGCAGCCATTTACGGTCCAGCGATCCGGTAAGACGGGATATCGTCAGGCTGGTCAGTACCGCCAGCGCGCCAGAAAGCGCAATGCCCTGACCGGCTAATCCCTCGGTAATGTGTAAATCACCCGCGATGGGTGTCAACAGACTGACCGGCATAAATTCTGAGGCAATGAGCACAAATACGCAGAGCGTCATCGCCAGGACGCCGCTCCAGTGTGCCCGGGTGTGACCTAATGCAGACATTATTTCTCTCCGACAAGACAAAGCCGCCCGCAGGCGCGTGGCGGCTTTGGGGATGTCTCCGGCACAGGAGATCTATTTCAGGTTGGTTTTAAAAAATTGCGCGAACGTCGCAAAGGGAATTTTGCCCGCGACGTTGTCATAGAGATCGACGTGGTTTGCGCCTGGGACAATCACCAGCGCTTTCTCTTTACTGCCGATGGCCTTAAAGGCATCTTCGGCAAAATAGCGTGAATGGGCTTTTTCGCCGGTCACGATAAGCGTCGGAATAGTCACTTCGCTGGCGTAACTCAGCAGCGGCATATTCATAAACGACAGCGGCATCGTCGCATTCCAGGCCCCGGTTGAATTAACCGAACGCGGATGGAAACCACGCGGCATACGGTAATAATCGAAGAACTCTTTCAGGACCGGGTTGGGGTTGGCGGGCAAGGTTTCCGGCAAAATACGATCGGCAGCGCTGACGTTGCCCTTATCATCAACATAAATGTCATGCCCACCGGGGACGAAGGTGCCGTTTGCCGCATCTTTCCAGCGCTGCACGTTCAGATAGCGCAGTACGGCGCGACGATCGGCAGTGGTATAGCGGTCTTTGCCATCGCCCACTCCATGCCCCATCGCGCGGCTCATGTCATACATGACGCTGGTCGCCACCGCTTTGACGCGGGTGTCCATCGCCGCGTCGTTCAGGGCCATACCGCCCCAGCCGCAAATGCCGAGCAAACCGATACGGTTGCGATCCACCTCTTTTTGCAGGCCCAGAAAGTCCACCGCGGCACTGAAATCCTCGGTATTGATATCCGGTGAGGCTACGTTGCGTGGGTAGCCACCGCTTTCGCCCGTATACGATGGGTCAAACGCCAGGGTGACAAACCCCTGTTCGGCCAGCGTCTGGGCATACAGGCCGCTGGACTGCTCTTTTACCGCGCCGAAGGGACCGCTCACGGCAATGGCTGCCAGTTTGCGTTCACCGCGATCCTTCGGCAGGTAGAGATCGCCAACTAAGGTTATCCCGTAGCGGTTCTGGAAGGTCACCTTACGGTGATCCACTTTCAAACTCTCAGCAAACGTTTTATCCCATTGTTCAATCAGTGAAACAGGCGCATTCGGGTTAGTTGTCTCAGCAGAGCTCATCGTTGTCACTCCAGTTAATGAGGCGCAAAGCAGCATGGCGGGTATCGCGGCTGTCAGTTTTTTGGTGAAAACCGTCATCAAAATTCCCCTAAATAAACGTGATCAATGCAAGTCTCCAGTAGACAATGCAGCTTTGCTTTATTGTCGTGCGCTTAGTGTAGCCAGCAGTAATGGTTCTTATTAGGGGGCGAAAAATGCTAAGATTAATACCATATTGTTCTAAATGGCATGCGGATGACGAGGCGGGAGAATGGCGAAACGGGAAAACTATAATGACCTCTATCTGTTTATGCAGGTGGTGCGGGAAGGCAGTTTTACCGCCGCAGCGCAACGACTTGGCCTGGCGCAGTCCGGGGTAAGCCGTGCGGTTCGTGAACTTGAAGAGCGGCTGGGCGTTCAGCTTCTGGTGCGCACCACCCGCCGATTGTCGCTCACTCAGGCGGGTGAGCAGCTCTATCACAATGTCGAATCCGGTTTCGACGCCTTAGATATGGGACTCGCCACGCTGGCCCACTATCGTCAAACGCCCTCCGGTACGGTACGCATCAATGCCAGCCAGCATGCCATTGATAAAGTCCTGCTGCCGAAGCTGGCAGTATTTAAACACCGCTATCCCGATATCAGACTGGAACTGATCAGCGAAAGCCGGTTTGTCGATATTATTGCGCAGCGATTCGATGCGGGCGTGCGTCTGGGCCCGGAAGTCGGGAGTGGCATGATTGCGGTACGCATTTCGCCCGATATGGAGATGGCGGTGGTGGGTACACCGGAACATTTTCGCCGCTACGGCTTTCCACAAACGCCCGCCGATTTAGTCGCCCACCCCTGCATCGCTTATCAGTTCGGCGACGGTAGCCTTTACGCCTGGGAACTTAATGTGGATGGCAAAAAAATCACCCACCCACCTCAGGGACAGTGGGCTTTCGCCGATAGCTATATGGAGGCCAAAGCGGCGAGGCTCGGTCTGGGGCTGGCCTATGTCCCGGAAGAGCTGATTACCGACGATCTAGCCCAGGGCACACTTATCCGGGTGCTCCAGCGTTATAGCCAGCGTCTGGAAGGTTCATTTCTCTATTACCCGCACCGCAATGTGTCGCCCGCGCTGAGAGCGGTCATTGATACATTGCGAATGTAGCTGAGGTTGCCTGCAGGCAGCAGGCAACCGGTAGCGGCCGGTGACAGCTTCTGTACTCGAACCTGTCATTTAATTCCGATCGATGCAAACAGTAATGCCAGACGGAAATGAATTTATATAAATATTAATTTTGTGAGTTATGTACTTCATTATAAAGTTTAGAAGCAGCACCTCTGCGTAACAAGCTAAAAAAGCAAATAATCGTAAAGATGAAGGGGTAAATAGCCAAAACCCATGCCAGTTTTTGATTTTTAATAATATTATTTATAGTATCACTCAACGAACCACTTGAAAAGTTCTCACAAATCCTGTCAACCGAGCGCACACTTATCCCCGCTTTTTCTGAGAAAACCGTTTTATCGAAATCTTCACTTTCACACTGTTTTTTATCGAGCTTCCACTCAGTCCAGTTCAGGGGAAGGTAATTATTGGTCCAGATCGAACTCTCAGCAATATGATCATTAATCCAAACCCATGACTTGTCGTCGCCTAATCGTACTAGTGCGGATGGCTTCAATGCCAGCAACATAAAATTTGATAATAGCAGCATAGTTAACACACAAGAGACAAATACACCAACATTAGCGATAAATAATGGTTTTATTGCCTTAAGCGTTGATATTTCAAACCATCCTTTCGCGGCTGTGACATGACGAATATCTATATTTTTCTTTTTCGTCCAGTTAATCAGTGACTTGATCTCTTCTTTATTTCTTGCGCCGACATTAAATAAAACATTAAAACGTTCAACATCATTTCTCTCATTGAAATATGCATTTATTTTACCGTCGTGAAACGTTTTCCCTCCCAGGCAGAACTCCCATAGCCGGTTCAATAAAGAATATGCGGATCCTGCCCGTTTCCAGATAAACACTCCTAATAAACCAAAAGTAACAAAAATTAACGCGCTATTTATCAGTCCATCAAAATTCCATATCGAAGAAATTAAACTTTCCATCTAGCCCCTCTTAATCATCCCGCTAATCGTATGCTCAGCAATCACACCACAGCATCATTACAAAATAAATATTTTTTAACTGCAACTTTTCTTATCCAGCGCACAAGGTCATTGCCGATATCTTCTTATACGCAGGCCACAACTATACGTCACGCTCTTCTGCTACTTGAGCCTTACATTCCACCTCAGTGCTGCTACGCTATCTCTGAGAAAATGGCGAAGGAGATATAATGAAAGTCCTTAATATCCTGATCCGTCGATGCGTGCTGATTGCCCGCTTTGAAGAAACCGTTTCGTTTTATGAACATCTCATTTCGCAAAAGGCAAGGTTACGTTTTGACTATCCCGAATACGATCTCAAACTGGCGCAGGTGGGTTCCGTGCTTTTAATTGGCGGAACCGAGCAAAGCCTGGCTCCGTTTCGCGCCACCGAGGCCACTTTCCTGGTCAACGACATTACCGCCTGGGAGAAACATCTGCCTTCCACCGGGGCAACGATTATCAACCCGGTGAAGGCAGTGCCCACCGGCTGGAACATGCTGGTTCGGCATCCGGATGGCATGATTGCCGAATACGTTGAGCATCATGATAAAAACCCGGCGGATGAGATCTTCTGATGCTTCGCGACCAGATGGTAGAACCTGGCATCATTTGGCCATACTGCCAGAAAAGTGAGACTTTCTACTGTGGCGCGAGAAGGAGAGCAGGAGAAACTGGCGCGGCAAGACGCGCCAGCTCTGGGTTTATACGTGGTTACCTTGCGTTATCAGGCAACCAGTACCGGTTAGTGCTTCACGATATACATGGTACGGCTGTAGGCCACATCTTCCGGGTTGGTGATCGGGTAGCCTTTCAGCCACGGCTTAATCAGCCGGCCGTTAGTGTACTGGTAGATCGGCGCGATCGGCGCTTTGACCATAATGATCTTTTCCGCCGCGTTGTAATCGTCGTTACGCGCTTTGGCCGAATTCTCTACCGCCGCCTGGGCGAGGATTTTGTCGTACGCCGGATCGTTAAAGCGCGAGATATTTCCGCTGTGGGTGGAGGTCAGTAGCGACAGGAAGGTGGACGGCTCGTTGTAATCCCCCACCCACGAGGCGCGGATCACGTCGAAATTGCCGGTGTTACGGCTGTCGATATAGGTTTTCCACTCCTGGTTCTGCAGCTTCACTTCCACGCCGAGGTTTTTCTTCCACATCGACGCCACCGCGATGGCAATCTTCTGGTGGTTCTCAGAGGTGTTATACAGCAGCGTCAGCTTCAGCGGACGATTCGGGCCATAGCCAGCGGCAGCCAGCAGGGCTTTCGCCTGGGCATTAAGCTCAGCCTGACTCATGCTCTCAAACTGTGACGGCTGGGGGGTGAAGCCCGCCGTCACGTCCGGCGTGAAGCGCCAGGCCGGTTTTTCCCCGGTCCCCAGTACTTTCTCCGCCATCACCCGGCGATCGATGGTCATGCTCAGCGCCAGGCGTACCCGCTCATCCGCCGTCGGCCCCTTTTGGGTATTGAAAGCGTAATAGTAGGTACCCAGCTGCGGCGGGGTATACACCTGCCCCGGAATATCCTTCAGCAGTTTCTGGTACATATTTTTCGGGAAAGACTCGGTGATATCGATATCCCCTGCAAGATAGCGCTTGGTGGCGGCGGACTCCTGGTTAATCGGCACAAAGGTGACCTGCTGGATCACCGTTTTGGCGTTATCCCAGTAGTGCGTGTTAGGCACCACCACCAGCTTCTCATTGACCGCACGGTCTTTCAGAACATAGGCGCCGTTGCCCACCAGGCTGCCGGGCCGCGTCCAGTTCGCCCCGCTGTCGACATTCGCCTTTTGCACCGGATAGAAGGCAAAGCTGGCGGTCAGGTTGCTGAACCACGGCAGTGGTTTATCCAGCTGCACCCGCAGGGTGTGGGCGTCGACGGCGGTGACTCCCAGGGTCTCCGGCGCGGCTTTGCCGTCAATAATGTTCTGCGCGTTAGCGATCCCCGCCAGCGCCGCGAACCAGGCAAACGGCGAAGTGGTTTTCGGATCCACCAGACGCTGCCAGCTATAGACGAAATCTTCGGCGGTAACCGGCGTGCCGTCGGACCAGCGGGCGTTATCACGCAGGGTAAAGGTCCAGACGCGGTTATCGTTGCTCTGCCAGCGGGTCGCTACGCCTGGAACCAGGTTGCCTTTCGCATCCTGATTGACTAAACCTTCAAACAGATCGCGGATCACCTGGATTTCCGGCAGGCCCACCGCTTTGGCGGGATCTAACGAGGCGGGTTCATCTTTGATATGGCGCACTAACAGCTGTTTTTCCGCCAGTACCGTGCCCGGCGGTACGTCAGCCGCCCAGGCCAGAGAAGATACGCTGGCTAACCACAGCGCGCCGCATGTCAAAGCGACAGGATACTTCATAAGATCCCCTTTAAAATGAAAAAAATACCGCCAACAGAGCGATAATTATTTGTTTCATCACCTGAAATTGCAAACGACATATGATAGAAAATTGATGTGCCGTCGGATTTCACACCTCAGGGAATGGGTTTGATCCCGATACGCTTTTCGCCAACACTAAATAATAACGACACACAGGAAGCCCTATGTCTATTTCACGTCCTCGCCCGCAGCGCGGCGACTTTCCGCCGGGAACCCGGCAGTATGGCAGCTCGGAACTGGGCGCGCCGCTGCTGTGGTTTCCTGCGCCGCAGGCCGACAGCCGTAGCGGGCTGATTATTGCCGGTACCCACGGTGATGAGAATTCGTCGATTGTGACCCTCTCCTGCGCCCTGCGTACTCTGAAACCCGAGCTACGCCGCCACCACGTGGTGCTGACGGTCAATCCTGACGGCTGTCAGCTCGGGCTGCGCGCCAATGCCCGCGGCGTTGACCTCAACCGTAACTTTCCAGCAGCCAACTGGAAGCAAGGGGAAACGGTTTACCGCTGGAATAGCGCGGCGGCGGAGCGCGACGTGGTGCTGTTGACCGGCGAGCAGCCCGGTTCGGAACGGGAGACCGAGGCCCTGTGTCAGTTGATCCATCAGATTCATCCGGCGTGGGTGGTCTCCTTTCACGATCCGCTGGCCTGCATCGAAGATCCGGGCCACAGCCCGCTGGGTCGCTGGCTGGCCGACGCCTTCTCCCTGCCGCTGGTGGGCAGCGTGGGCTACGACACGCCGGGCTCCTTTGGCAGCTGGTGCGCCGATATCGGACTCCCCTGCATCACCGCCGAGTTCCCGCCGGTCTCCGCCGACGAGGCAACGGAGCGTTACCTGCCGGCGATGACCGATCTGCTGCGCTGGCAGGCTTAAAGATGAAGCACGCCGGTGCTGAACCGCAGCGCCGGCTCAACGTCCACCGCCAGCCATGTCGGGCCGTCGAGGTCAGCGAAGCGCGCCAGCGGCGCCAGAGGGAGCGCGGCGGCGATCCCGCGCGAGGTGCAGAGCATACAGCCCAGCATCCGTTCAAATCCCTGCCGTTCCGCCTCCCCGGCCAGAGCCAGCGCTTCGGTCAGGCCGCCCGTTTTATCCAGTTTGATATTGACCATCTCATAGCGCCCGCGCAGCCGCGGCAGGCTCTCCCGGGTGTGGCAGCTCTCGTCGGCGCAAATCGGCAGCGGATGAACGAAGTTTTCCAGCGCCGAGTCGTCGTCGGCGGGGNNGCCTGCCACAGCGCCGCGGCGCTGGCCGCCATCTGATCCGGCGTGCCAATGACCACCGTCTGGGCGGTAATCACCCGGTTAGGCAACGCCACTCCCAACAGCTGGGCCAAGGTTTTGCCTTCGCGCCGGGCCTGCAGATCCCATAGCGCGCAGTCAATGGCATTGCGGGCGGCGCCTGCCGGCAGCAGCCGCTGCAGCTGTTCGCGGGTAAGCCCCGCCTCCAGTTGCTCGCCGATCGCCATCACCTGGGCCATGACCGAGGCGATGCTCTCGCCATAGCGGGGATAGGGTGTGCATTCGCCTACCCCTTTCACGCCGTCCTCTTCCAGTTCCACTACCACCACTTTTGCCTCGCTGCGGCTACCGCGGGCGATCACAAAAGGGGTATGGAGCGGCCAGGCTTCCTCATACACTCGCACGTTACGCATTCCCTTGTCCTCTCTGGTAAATGTTAAATAGGGTTTGCCGTGTAGCTGGCGGATGTCATACACTACTCGCGACGTTAACTATATGTAAACAGGAAGATAACCATGTCACAAACCGTGCATTTCCAGGGCAACCCCGTTTCTGTTCAGGGCACCATTCCGCAGGCAGGCGCTAAAGCGCAGCCGTTTACGCTGGTCGCCAAAGATCTCTCTGACGTCGCGCTGAGCCAGTACGCCGGCAAACGTAAAGTACTGAATATTTTCCCGAGCATTGATACCGGCGTGTGTGCCGCATCAGTGCGTAAATTCAACCAGCTGGCCGCTGAACTGGACAACACCGTAGTGCTGTGCATTTCCGCTGACCTGCCGTTCGCCCAGTCCCGCTTCTGCGGCGCGGAAGGCCTGAGCAACGTGGTCACCCTGTCCACGCTGCGCGGCGCGTCCTTCCTCGCTGACTACGGCGTCGCCATCGCCACCGGTCCGCTGGCTGGCCTGGCTGCGCGTGCGGTGGTCGTAATCGATGAAAACGATCAGGTCGTCTACAGCCAGCTGGTGAACGAAATCACCGAAGAGCCGGACTACGACGCCGCGCTGGCCGCCCTGAAAGCCTGATAACAGATTGCCCGGGCGCATCGCGCTCGCGGACATTCGATCTGCCCAGCCCTCGCTCTGCGAGGGCTTTTTATTGCCGCGGCGCATAGCGGGAGATAGCCCGCGCCATCGCCGGGCCGGTCAGCAAAATGGTAAACAGCCGCAGCGTCTGTAGCGCCATAATAAACGACATGTCCGCCCGGGTGCCGGCGGCGATAATCGCCACCGTGTCCAGCCCGCCGGGGCTGGTGGCCAGATAGGCGGTCATAAAGTCCATCTGCAGAATGTGGGTCAGGGCAAGGGCCATCAGGGCGCACATCAGGATCAGTCCGATGATGGAGGCGATAATCTGCGGCAGCGTCTTGAGGGCCAGCAGAAAAATGGCTTTATTAAACTGGAGCCCCACCGTCCAGCCCAGCACCGCATAGGCCATCGCCAGCAGCCACTCCGGCAGCTCCAGCATCAGCCAGCCGCCGCCCTGGGCCAGCGCGCCAAGCAGCATCGGCAGCAGCATGGCCCCGGAGGGGATGCGCAGCCGCATGCCCAGCCAACAGGCCACCGCCGTCAGCAGCAGCGTGAAAGGGAAATTGTGGGTCAACGATGGAAACCAGACAATATCCTGAGTCATTTCCTGTGCTTCATTGCCCAGGGCATAGCGCACCACCAGCGCCGCCGCGCCGACGACAAACAGCACCCGCAGATACTGCATCAGCGCCACCAGCCGCACATCGGCCCCGTACTCCTGGGCCATCACCACCATTGCCGACGCGCCGCCGGGAGAGCTTCCCCAGGCGCCAGTGGCGCCCGGCAGCGCGCTGTAGCGGACCAGCAGCCAGCCGGTAAGGCCGCTTATCGCCAGGGTGGTCAACAGGATCGCCAGCACCAGCGCCCAGTTGTTGAATAGCACGCCAAAAACAGAGGGATTAATCGCCCGGGCGATCATGCAGCCGACAATGGCCTGCGCCGCCAGATAACAGGGGCGAGGGATGCTCAGCTTCACCCCGCGCAGGCTCAAAATGAGACCGGCGATCAGCGGCCCCAGCAGCAGCGCTGCCGGCAGGTGTATTCGTAACAGCAGCGAGGAAAAGAGAACAGAGAGCAGCAGCAATATCAGCCAGTGCCCGATCGCGCGACGCGACGCCAAGATGCACCACCCCGGAAAAAGGATTAAAAAACCAGTATATACAGGTTTGGCCCGCTTTGCAGGCCGGGATGCCGGCGACGTGAGTCGCCGGCCTGGCGGGATTATTCGTCACCCTTTTTCTGACTCAGACCATATTCACGCAGCTTATTGGCGATGGCGGTATGCGACACCCCCAGCCGCTTCGCCAGCTTACGTGTGCTGGGGTAGCTGCGATAGAGCTGGGTCAGCACCGAGCGCTCAAAGCGGCGGGTGATGTCGTCCAGCGACCCTTCCATGGCCTCCTCGCCCACCGGCAGCGAGGCGACGTCATGGTCCGGCAGCAGAATGTCCTGTGGACGCAGCTCAAATCCTTCCAGCTGGGTCAGTGCGCGATAGACGGCATTCTTCAGCTGGCGGACGTTGCCGGGCCAGCTGTAGCGGGTAAGCACCGTACTGAGATCGGCAGAGAGCTTCGGCCGCGGGATCCCCTGCTCGTCGGCAAAGCGGGCCACGAACAGCTCCGTCAGCGGCATGATGTCCTGCGGGCAATCGCGCAGCGGCGGCAGATACAGCGTCAGGACGTTGAGGCGATAGTAGAGATCTTCGCGGAAAAGCCCTTTCTGCACCAGCTCGATCAGGTTTTTCTGCGTCGCGCAGATCACCCGCACATCGACGTGCACTTCATGATCCTCGCCAACGCGGCGGAAGGTGCCGTCGTTGAGAAAGCGCAGCAGCTTGGTCTGCATGCGCGGCGACATCTCGCCAATTTCATCCAGCAGCACCGAGCCGCCGTTGGCCTGCTCGAAGAAGCCCTTTTTGCCCTGCAGCGCGTCGCCAAACAGCTCGCTCTCGACCGCGTCCTCGGGAATGGAGCCGCAGTTGAGCGCCAGATAGGGTTTGCCCGCCCGCGGACTGGCCAGATGGCAGGCATGGGCCAGCAGATCTTTACCGGTGCCGGTGTCGCCGACAATCAGCAGCGGCGCGCTGAGCATCGCCAGCTTGCGCGCTTGCTCCACCACGTGGCGCATTTTCGGCCCCACCGCGAGGATCTGACTGAAGGCGCTGGTATCCTGGCTGGTCATGGTCTGCAGCTGGCGTCCCATGCGCACGGTTGAGCGCAACATCGCCACGGCGCCGGTCAGCACTCGCTCGTTATGCTCGCCTTCCAGATAGACCGGAGTCACTTCCAGCAGGTAGTTCTGCCCATTCACCACCACATGCTCCGCATGCGTCTCCTGCGGGCTGCTCTCCAGCCAGCGCTGAACGTTAAAATCGGCGATCAGCTGGGCCACCGGGTGGTTACGCAGCTTCGCCTGGCTTTGGCCAAACAGCAGGCAGCTGGCGGGGTTCGCCAGTTCCACCCGACCTTTGGTATCCAGCGACAGCACCGGCTCCGGCATCGCTACCAGCAGCGCGCTGAGCGCCAGGTGTTCACGTTCAGACGGCATCCACGGCACGGTGCGCACGTCCGTCACGCCGGCGATACGGCGGATCTCAGCCATCAGGCTGCTGAACGTGGCGAATTCCAGTTCGGCGAAATTGAGGTAAATTCGGCCAATAGGGTCAATATCGATACCGCGCAGGTCAATACCACGCAGCACCAGCAAATCGAGCAATTCACGAGTCAGACCGAGACGGTCTTCACAAAAGACTTCAAGACGCATGGGAGTGTTCACCCTAAAAGTGCCAATGACGGGAGAATAATAGGCCAGGAATGGGTTTTCGGGAAGCTAACTGTCAACAATTATTGACAGTGTGGCGGAAAAATGGGCGCTGTGGCGTAAAGTCAGACGGTCAGTGGTTAAATCACCGGCCAGGCGGCCGGTGAGTCTTGGGTCAGGCGTGGAAAGCAGGCAGCCACTGACGGTTCTCAGCGATCACCTCATCCAACGCCAGTTCGAGCTTCTCGCCGCTGACGATCAGCGGATTCAGCATCAGAGCACGCCATGCGGTGTGGCGGTTGCCGGTGAGCGCGGCCTCGATAGTCAGCCGTTCAAATGATTTCATCAGCTGCAGCAAACGCAGGGTATCTTCCGGGAACGGCGCCACATTGAGAGGTAGCGGACCAGAAGCGGTAATCAGCGAGCTGACCTCTACCGCGCAGTCATCCGGCAGGCCACTGATGGCGCCGTTATTACGCGTATTGACGTGCATGATAATCCGCTTGTCGTTGTAGATGGCATTCATCAGCTCGCAGGCCGCCTCGGAATAGTACTGGCCGCCGCGCCCTTCCAGCGCCTTCGGTTTGACTGCCAGGTGCGGGTCGCGGTACTGGTCAAACAAGATTTTTTCCAGCTGCTTAACCACTTCCCCGCGGGTTCCTTCGCCGCCCGCCTCCGCCAGCTCCTGGCGCAGCAGATCGTCTTTCATGTAGTAATAACGCAGATAGGCGCAGGGGATCATGCCTAAGCCCTGCAGCAGATGCGACGGCCAACGGAACGGCGGAATGTTGCGCGGCACCAGCGGATCCCGACCGGCGTTGATCTCGGCTATCACCTCCGGCAGCCATTCTTTACCTTTGTGCAGGATCTGGCGCACGAAGATAAAGTGGTTCAGGCCGGCGACCTGCATCACCACCTCTTTTTCGTCAGCGCATTGCAGCAGAGTGGTTATCCCTTTTTGCATAATCACCGGCACGTTACACAGGCCGACGGCTTTGATGCGGCTGTGGCGCAGGATCGCTTCGGTCACCATCCCCGACGGGTTGGTAAAGTTCAGCAGCCAGGCGTCGGGACACAGTCGCTCCATATCGGCAGCGATCTCCAGGGCGATGGGAATGGTGCGACAGGCGTTGGCGAAGCCGCCGAGGCCATTGGTCTCCTGGCCGATCAAGCCATACTTGAGGGAGATACGTTCATCGCTGATCCGGGCGTCAAGGCAGCCGGCGCGAAACTGCGAGCAGACGAAATCGGCATCGCGCAGCGCGCTTTCCCGGTCAAGGGTGGCCACCACTTCAATAGTCAGCCCGGCTTTGGCGATCATTCGCCGCGCCAGTCCGGCGATAATCTCGACTTTCTCTTTGCCCTCTTCAATGTCCACCAGCCATAGCGAAGCGACTGGCATTTCATGATAGCGGTTGAGCAAACCTTCAATCAGTTCTGGGGTGTAGCTGGAGCCACCGCCAATCACCACAATTTTGAGTCCTGACATGGTATACCTCGGTTTAGTTACGATATAACTATTTAAAACCGGCAAAACTGGCCTAACAAACGAATTAAATCGGCCTATGCATGAACTCAATTAATGCATAAGGGAGACAATCTGTGCTTGAGCAACAAAGCATCCTTGCGCTGCTGCAGACCTTTGAGGTGACCGCCCGCCACCTGAGCTTTACCCTTGCCGCGCATGAAATGAACCTTACCCAGGGAGCGGTCAGCCATCGGATCCGCAGGCTGGAGATGCACATCGGGTTTCGCCTGTTTATCCGCATGACGCGTAAACTGGCGCTGACAGAGGAAGGTAAGCGGCTGCTGGCGACGTTAAGCCATTCGCTGCGGGCGATTAACGATGAAATTGAGGATATTCGCGATCAGGATCTGCGCGGCACGCTGCATATTGGTATTGCGCCGACGCTGGCCCATCTGTGGCTGATGCCGCGTCTGCCGCGCTTTCAGGCGCAATGGCCGGGACTGAATCTGCAGTTTCGCGTGCGCGCCGGGGTGATGGATTTTAACGAGGAGCGGGTGGATCTGGCAATTTACTACGGCGCCACGCGCTACCCCGATCTTTATCAACAGCGGCTGATGGCGGAAAGTTTGCTCCCGGTCTGCTCCCCGCGTTATCGCCAGCAGTATCGTCCGCTAAGCGGCGGCGACCCGGCGGCGCTCGTCTGGATCCATGCGTGCGAATCCACCGACGTACAGGATCAATTTGCGGAATGGCGCCTGTGGTGCCAGCACAGCGGACAGGCGTTACCTTTTGAAGGCCGGTATTACGCGGTGAATAACCACTCGCTGGCCATCGAGATGGCGCTCAATGGACTCGGCGTGGTGATGGGGCGTAAAACGCTGATCCAGCCGCTGCTCGACGCCGGCAGGCTGGTGGCCTTGTCTGAAAATGAAGCGCCCTCGCCCTTTGGCTATGACCTGATTTGTCCGCAGGAGAACCGTTCCCGCCCGCGCTTTCGCGCCTTCAGCGAGTGGCTGGCGGCGGAATGCGCCTAATCGAATATTGCCAGGGTGCGCGTGCCAGAGCTTGACTTCGAAGGCCGGGCAAGGCGAAGCCGCCGCCCGGCGATGTCTCTGAGCGGAGGTTACTTCTCCGGGTGGGTTTTGCTTTTCTGCAGGGTCTCTTTCAACTGCCCAATCAGCTCGCGCCGAAAATCGCCGAGTCGCGGTTTATCATCGGCGATCCACGGCAGCGGGCGGCACAGCTCCATCGCCTTGATCCCGAGACGGGCGGTCAGCAGGCCGGCGCCAATGCCCTGCGCGGCGCGCGCCGACAGCCGGGCCGCCAGATCCTGCGACATCCAGTCCATCCCCACCTCGCGCACCAGTTCGCTGGCGCCAGCGAAAGCGATATTAAGCAACACCAGGCGAAACAGTCGCAGACGGCTGTAATACCCGAGCTCAATGCCGTACAACGTGGCAATTCGGTTGATCAGCCGCAGGTTCCGCCAGGCGATAAACGCCATATCCACCAGCGCCAGCGGGCTGACGGCAATCATCAGCGTCGACTCCGCCGCCGAACGGCTGATTTCCCGCCGCGCCTGGGCATCGAGCACCGGCTGCACCAGCTGCGCATAAAGACTCACCACTTCGCGATCGCTTTGCGTTTCGTGGATCGCGGCATACCAGCGCTGCAGCGCCGGATGCGACTGATCCAGCCCGGCCTGCTGCGCCAGCTTCTCACAAAACGCTTTCGCTTTACCGACCGCGTGACTGTGCAGCATATCGCGCGCTTCATCGCGTTCGTGGGCGCGCTGGCGCAGTCGCCACAGACGGCGCCACTCGGTGGCCAGCGAACCGACGCCGGCCCCGACGATCAGCGCCCCGGCGACGCAGCCGCCCAGCGCAATCCAGTCCTGGGTCTGCCAGGCGTTAGCCGTCCATTGCACGCCTTGCGCCACGACGCTGACGCCGAAGATCGCCAGTCCGGCGCTGACCATCCGCCGCCACAGGCTGCGTTTGGGTCGCAGGACCGACTCCACCACCGCTTCCGCCGCCCCCTCTTCCTCTTCGCCGGTCACCAGCCGCGCTGGCGCGAAGTTGTCCGCCTCCAGGGTGTCGAAGGCGCGAGCGCCTTTCAGCGGCGGAATTTTCTCCGCTTGCAGCGGCCCATCAAAATCAATCCGCGGTTTTAACGGTTCGCTCATCGCAGTTTATCTCCAATCAAAAATTCCAGCGCCGCGTCGAGACGAATGTGCGGCAAAGGCCGATCGACATCCATGACCTGCGGACGAAAGTTTTCAAACTGAAATCCCTGCTGCTGCCAGAAGGCCTGACCCGGCAGGCGCGCCGGCACCTCACCGGGATAGATGGTCAACGGCTGGCCGTCGCTCAGGCGATTGCCGCGCAGGGCGGGAATTTTCTCGCCATTCACCTCAATCAGCCCGCTCTGGGTCGCCTGAATGGACGCCAGCCCCAGGCAATCCATACTGATCCCTTCAAAGGCGGCGTTCTGCCACGCGTCCTGAATCAGTTGCTGCAGGAGCGACACCATATTGCTGTGCTGATCGATCGTGACGTGATCGGCTTTGGTAGCGGCAAACAGCAGCTTGTCGATAACCGGAGAAAACAACCGGCGGAACAAGGTGCGCTGCCCGTAATGGAAACTTTGCATCAGCTGGGTCAATGCCAGACGCATATCGTTAAACGCCTGCGGCCCGCTGTTGAGCGGCTGCAGACAGTCCACCAGCACAATCTGCCGGTCGAAGCGCAGGAAGTGCTCTTTGTAGAACCCCTTCACCACCCTTTCGCAATAGTATTTGTAGCGTTCGCGCAGCATGCCGGCGTTGCTGTGTTTATCGGCCTGCGCCAGCTTGGCTTCGCCGACGGCGTCGACGTCGGGCCACGGGAAAAACTGCAGCGCCGGCGCGCCCGCCATTTCTCCGGGCAGGACAAAGCGCCCGGGTTGGATAAAGTGCAGCCCTTCACGCTTACAGGCGTGGAGATAGTCCGTCCAGGCGGCAGCGATATCCGCCAGCCGAGCCTCGTCGGCAGGGGCTAGCGGATCCAGCCCGGCGCACAGCTGCCGCCAGCGGGCCGACCACTCCGCACGCTGTCCCTGCAGGAGCCCGGTCATCTGTCGCGACCAGCTCAGATAATCCTGCGCCAGCATCGGCAGGTCGAGCAGCCACTCGCCCGGATAGTCGACGATCTCCAGATACAGCGTGGAGGTATCTTTAAAATGGCGCAGCAGGGAGTCATTCGAACGGTAGCGCAGCGCGAGACGGATCTCGCTCACCCCGCGCGTCGGGGTTGGCCACATGGGGGGCTGGCCGTACAGCTGGGCCAGCCCTTCGTCGTAGGTGAATCGGGGAATGCCAAAGTCCCGCTGCGGCACGCGCTTGACGCCGAGCAGCCGCTCTTCGCGTGCGGCGCTCAGCAGCGGCAGGCGGGCCCCCGTGTGGATATTCAACAGCTGGTTGACCAGCGCGGTGATAAACGCCGTTTTACCGCTCCGGCTCAGGCCGGTCACCGCCAGACGTAAATGCCGGTCAACCCCGCGGTTGACCAGCGCATTCAATTCAGTTTTCAGTCGCTTCATCGCCAGTCCGTTATGCCCTGAAGGTATGTCTCGTCATCATAAGCGATCTGCCGGGGATAAGCAGGACAACGTTAATCCTTTTGCGCCTTCCCCACGGCGGCATTATTTCATCCCGCGCGTGACGCGGTTGGCCAGCCGGCTGAGCAGCGGCTCCAGCGCCACCGCCAGCAGCATTTTCAGCGGCCGACGCGCGACCGATTTAACCGCCCAGCCGGCAACGCCCGCCGGGCCATAACGCAGCGCGGTCAGCAGCGCCAGCTTACCGACGATTTTCAGACCGGGCTTCACCTGCTGCCCGGCGCGTTGCCATTTGCTATTCATGCGTTGCCTCATTCGTTAGAAACAGGGTTTACAGCTGGCGAAAGCGGCTGCGCAGCGTAAAGGTGTCGGAGGTCACATACCGCTCCATTTCACGCAGACGCTGTTCACCGGAGGCCAGTTCGGCATCCACGGCGGCCAGCAGATCGCCATTGCTCGGCGCTTTATGACCGTACAGCTCGCTGTCCGGTATCGGATCCAGAGCAAAAGTCAAAATGATGTAGGCCACCAGGACAAAGAAAAAGAGGCCGAAAATCATCGCCAGCACGGTAATCAGACGCACCAGCTTCACCGGGACATCAAGATGCTGAGCAATACCCGCGCAGACGCCCTTCACCATCCCGCGCTGCGGGATACGCCACAGTTTTTTATTCAGATCCAGTCCGGCCATTATTTGTCCCTCCAGTTCGGATGTTCGGCATACAGGATCGCTTCCAGCGCCTGAATGCGTTCGCGCATCCGCTTCGCGTCATCGGTCAACTGCAGCAGCCGTTGCTGCTCATTTTGCGTCAGACTGCCGTTGGCGCCGCGATTGTTGTAGTGCAGCCACAGCCAGACCGGCAGAACAAACAGCACAAACAGCGTCAGCGGAATGGCGAGAAAAAGCATGCTCATGTGTACTCCTTACAGGGGGTGAGCCGCGGCGCAACGCCGCGCCGCGCAATCATACTTACTGGTTGGACTGATTCATTTTGGCTTTCAACGCCGCCAGCTGCTCGCTGATTTCATCGTCCGCTTTCAGTTCGGCAAACTGCTGATCCAGCGTCTGCTGCTTGCCAAAGCGGTGGCTCTCCGCTTCCGCTTCCATCTGATCGATGCGACGCTCAAAGGATTCAAAGCGCGCCATCGCCTCATCCAGTTTACCGCTGTCCAGCTGGCGACGCACATCGCGGGATGAACTCGCCGCCTGATGGCGCAGCGCCAGCGCCTGCTGACGGGCGCGGGTTTCGCTGAGTTTGTTCTCCAGCTCGCCAATCTCTTTTTTCATCCGCGCCAGGGTTTCATCCACCAGCTGCACTTCATGATCCAGCTGAGCGATAAGGTCGGTCAGCTTTTGTTTTTCGATCAGCGCCGCCCGGGCCAGATCTTCTTTCTC
>NZ_JAGRQY010000147.1:0-9408 GCF_018223905.1 Klebsiella sp. 28 | reverse complement strand
AGCCAGATGGCCAGGTACTGGCCAGGCTGGTAATCGGCGACCGGCTGGCCATCAACCGGTTCGAGCTCAAAGCTGGTGATAAGCTGGCTGCGCGGGGTTTTCTTCACGATGCGAAACGCGCGGGTCCCTTCCCAGCCGCCGGTTTTACTGGCGTTTTGCTGATAGATCTCGGCTTCACGGCCGATAAAGACGTTCGCCAGCACGCCGTAGGCTTTACCCCAGGCATCGAGCACTTCCTGGCCCGGACTGAACATTTCATCGAGGGTCGCCAGCAGATGGCTGCCAACAATATTGTACTGCTCCGGTTTGATCTGGAAGCTGGTGTGTTTCTGGGCGATCTTTTCCACCGCCGGCAGCAGGGCAGGCAGGTTATCGATATTGCTGGCGTAGGCGGCAATAGCGTTGAATAACGCTTCACGCTGATCGCCGTTGCGCTGGTTGCTCATGTTGAAGATCTCTTTGAGCTCCGGATTATGCGCGAACATACGATCGTAGAAATGGGCGGTTAATTTCGGGCCGGTCTCTACCAGCAGGGGAATGGTGGCTTTTACCGTGGCGATGGTTTGAGCGTCAAGCATAGCGTGCTTCCTTATGTGTTATCTTAATGATGCATTTTAAATGCATCTTAAAGAAATAACCCTGCGTTGTAAATGGTTCTTTAACACATTCCCCCGATCCAGTTACAACATGAAGAATTTGCATCACAAACCTGAAAAGAAATCCGTTGATACTGAGAGAGGCGTTATTGCTCAAAGCCTTGTGTCATGCGGAGCCAATCGTTTGCGTAAAATCCTTTGTCAAGACCTGTTATCACAGAATGATTCGGTTATACTGTGGGCCGTTGTCCAATCGGACCGCCTTTTTAGGCCGAAATTTTATTGTTAGCTGAGTCAGGAGATGCGGATGTTAAAGCGTGAAATGAACATTGCCGATTATGATGCCGAACTGTGGCAGGCTATGGAGCAGGAAAAAGTACGTCAGGAAGAGCACATCGAACTGATCGCCTCCGAAAACTACACCAGTCCGCGCGTTATGCAGGCGCAGGGCTCTCAGCTGACCAACAAATATGCTGAAGGGTATCCGGGCAAGCGTTACTACGGCGGCTGTGAATACGTCGACGTGGTTGAACAGCTGGCAATCGACCGCGCGAAAGAACTGTTCGGCGCTGACTATGCTAACGTCCAGCCGCACTCCGGCTCCCAGGCTAACTTTGCCGTCTACACCGCGCTGCTGCAGCCGGGCGACACCGTGCTGGGGATGAACCTGGCGCAGGGCGGCCACCTGACTCACGGCTCCCCGGTTAACTTCTCCGGCAAACTGTACAACATCATCCCTTACGGTATTGATGAGTCCGGTAAAATTGACTATGACGACATGGCGAAGCAGGCTCAGGAACACAAACCGAAGATGATCATCGGTGGTTTCTCCGCTTACTCCGGTATCGTTGACTGGGCGAAAATGCGTGAAATCGCTGACAGCATCGGCGCTTACCTGTTCGTCGATATGGCGCACGTGGCAGGCCTGATTGCCGCTGGCGTGTACCCGAACCCGGTTCCGCATGCTCACGTTGTGACCACCACCACCCACAAAACCCTGGCGGGTCCGCGCGGCGGCCTGATTCTGGCGAAAGGCGGTAGCGAAGAGCTGTACAAAAAACTGAACTCTGCGGTATTCCCAAGCGCGCAGGGCGGCCCGCTGATGCACGTTATCGCGGCGAAAGCGGTGGCGCTGAAAGAAGCGATGGAGCCAGAGTTTAAAGTTTACCAGCAGCAGGTTGCGAAAAACGCTAAAGCGATGGTGGAAGTGTTCCTGAACCGCGGCTACAAAGTGGTGTCTGGCGGTACTGAGAACCACCTGTTCCTGCTGGACCTGGTGGATAAAAACCTGACCGGTAAAGAAGCTGACGCCGCTCTGGGCCGCGCCAACATCACCGTCAACAAAAACAGCGTGCCGAACGATCCGAAGAGCCCGTTCGTAACCTCCGGTATCCGTATCGGTTCTCCGGCAGTGACTCGCCGTGGCTTTAAAGAAGCGGAAGTCAAAGAGCTGGCTGGCTGGATGTGTGACGTGCTGGACAATATCAATGACGACGCGGTCATTGAGCGCGTGAAAGGTAAAGTGCTGGATATCTGCGCCCGCTTCCCGGTATATGCGTAAGCGTTAGCGTTGACATCAAAAAGGCCGCGTATGCGGCCTTTTTTGCGTCTGGAGATTAGCGGCGGTCGAGGGAGATCGCCCCGGGGCCGGTTACCGCCAGCAGCAGGAAAGCGCCGGCGATGCTGACGTTTTTCCAGAAGTTAATCATGTTCGGCAATACCGCATCGCCAGTCATATCCCAGTAGTGNNCAGTAGTGATGGCCAATCACCGCCGTGCCCAGGGTGTAGAAAATAAAGATGACCGCCAGCGGGCGGGTGAAAAAGCCGAGCACAATCAGAATCGCGGCAGGCACTTCCATAATGACGGCGATAATCGCCGCCAGGGTCGGCATCGGCGCGCCGGAGGCGGCCATGTACTGCACCGTACCGTCAAAGCCCAGCAGTTTGGGGTAGCCAAAAAGAATAAACAGAATCACCACGGCGATGCGGGCGATAAGCAGCAACAGAGAGCGGGAAGCGCCAAAATCAAAATAGCGGAGTGTGTTCATAATCAGCTCGTTATGAGAGACGTGTGATTTAAACGTAATACACAAATTTGCGCTCCGCCACGTTAGTTTATGACTAAACCAGCGTCTGCAATTGCTCCTCAACGTACAGATAACCTATCCCCATCAGCTGCTGGGCGCGTGTCAGCTGGCCAAAGCCTATTTGGGTGGCGTGCGCTCGCGGCGTATCCCGGTGGTCAAAGGGGTTGAAACCCGTTTGTTTAACGATACTTTCCAGCCACTGCTCACCGAAGGCGCAGCTGCGCCCGTAAAGCCAGATTTGATTAATATTTAATATATTCAGGAAATTATAGAGGCTTAAGCCAATCGCGTTGGCAGCGTTATCAACCCATGCGCGAATTTGCACATCTCCCTCTTTCCAGGCCTCAATGAGCGACGCCGTGGTTAACTGCTCGGGGGCGAGCGTTGCTTCAGGCTGCGTTTTGAGCCACATTCGGGCCTGTTTTTTCAGCGCGCTGAGAGAGGCGACGGTTTCGAGGCAACCGTATCTTCCGCAGTCGCAGGCGTTGCCGTCAGGATTGGCAATCGTATGCCCAATCTGCCCGCTGCCGTACAGACTGCCGCGATAAATATGATCGTTAATCACAAATGACGAGCCGATACCGTAGTCGACGTTGATCACGCAAAAATCCTGCTGTGTACCCTGATGCTGCCACTTCTCCGCCAGCGCCAGCATCACGCAGTCGTTATCCACCCGAACCTGCACGCCAAGCCGCTCCTCAAGCAGATACTTTATTTCGATCGGTGTTTTCCAGCGTGCCTGGGGCATGGTTTGTGAAACGCCGGTAATCGGATCAACCTGACCATGCACGCCAAGGGCGAGATTGATGCTGTGCTGCGGGTAGCGGCGGTGGATATGCCGCCAGCATTCAACGATGGCCTCAAGCAGGGCCTGAGGAGTGGGCGCGTTGACCGGCAAATGCTGATGGCCATCCACTGCCAGCAGGCGGGCGTCGGCAAGCTGATATTCAATGCTGGTCGGGGTGATATTCATGCACAGTGTCCAGGCGCCGTGCTCGGGGATCTGGTAGCTGCCGCTGTTCACGCCCCGTTTGCTCAAGTGTTCCGTTGAGTGACCGATCAATCCCTCGCTAAGCAGCTCGGCCAGAATATTGCTCACCGCCGGAATGGAGAGACCGGTGAGTTGAGAGAGCTGTGATTTACTGAGCTGCTTTTCCCGCCACAGATGGGAAAGAAAAATCGACTTATTGGCCTGCCTGACCCGGGCGTTATTAAAGCCAGTACGCTGCATACACTTAACTCCCTTAACTATATTGCGTGAGCATTGCGCATTTTAACAGCGAATTGGCGATATAGACTCCTGTTATTGCAACTTTTACTTCGTTTTGTTTAGTGGAGGCATCATGTACGGTTCGGTTAAGGTCTGGCAGGAAATCATTTCATTACCAACGTGGACAACGGGAGCGGAAGATCCGAACCCTATGTTTCTGGAAAAACGTGTTTATCAAGGATCTTCCGGCAGCGTCTATCCCTACGGCGTGATTGATACCCTGACCGGCGAACGCGAAATGCGCGATTATCAGGCAGTGTGGATGGAGAATGATTTCCTTCGGGTCATGCTGCTACCGGAGCTCGGCGGCCGTATTCACCGGGCATATGACAAAGTCAAACAACGTGATTTCGTCTATTACAATGAGGTGGTTAAGCCAGCCCTGGTAGGGCTGCTCGGGCCCTGGATCTCCGGCGGAATCGAATTTAACTGGCCGCAACATCACCGGCCGACGACCTTTAAGCCGGTCGATTTTTCTATTCAGCAGGGAGAAAACGGCGCGCAGACCGTATGGATGGGGGAAGCGGAGCCCATGCGCGGTTTGCAGGTTATGGCCGGGTTTACGCTCTATCCTGACCGCGCGCTGATTGAAATCACTGGCAAGATCTTCAATGGTAACGCCACGCCGCGCCATTTCCTGTGGTGGGCCAACCCTGCAGTAAAAGGCGGCGATGCCCACCAGAGTGTATTCCCACCCGATGTCACCGCTGTATTCGACCATGGTAAGCGTGATGTTTCCGCTTTTCCGATTGCCACCGGTACCTACTACAAAGTGGACTATTCTGCGGGGGTTGATATCTCCCGTTATAAAAACGTCCCGGTACCCACTTCGTATATGGCGGAGAAGTCGGATTACGATTTTGTCGGCGCTTATCATCATGACGAGCGAGGCGGGTTACTGCATGTTGCCGATCACCATGTCTCTCCTGGCAAGAAACAGTGGAGCTGGGGGTACGGGGATTTTGGCCAGGCCTGGGATCGAAATCTGACTGATGAAAATGGCCCTTATATTGAGCTGATGACCGGCGTCTTCACCGATAACCAGCCTGACTTTACGTGGCTTGCGCCTTATGAAGAGAAGGTGTTTGTACAAAATTTCCTTCCCTACAGCGAGTTAGGGATGGTGCAAAATGCCAATACACAGCTGGCACTGAAGCTGGTTCGCGAGTCTGGGCAACTGCTGCTTGGCGTATATGCCATTGCTCCGCTAAATCATATCGTGGTTGAACTCAGCGCTGACCATCAGCCATTGTACGAAACTCAGCTGACGCTGAAGCCCGGTGAGAGCTGGCAGCAGACGCTGCCGGAAAATGGCGTCGGGCGCTTAACCCTCAAAGTGAAAACCGCCGAGAACCAGCCGCTGCTGGATTATCAGGAACATATTACCCAACAGACGCCGCTGCCCGAACCAGCTATAGCGCCCGCGTTACCGGAAGCGATCCACAATGGCGACGAGCTCTATTTTATCGGCCAGCACCTTGAACAATACAACCACGCAAGCCGCTACGCCGGGGATTACTATCGTCGGGCGGTTGAGCTCGATCCGCAGGATTATCGCAATAATGTTGCCCTCGGTACCCTGGCGTTCAACAGTGCCGACTGGGCGCTGGCGGAACAGTGTGCCCGTGCTGCGCTACAGCGCGCGCATCGTTTGAATAAGAACCCGCGAGATGGCGAAGCCAGTATGCTGCTTGCCAGCGTGCTGGAAAGGATGGGGGATGATGCAGGCGCCTGGGATCACTATTACAAAGCCTCCTGGAGCGGTAACTGCCGTGACGCCGCCTGGTGGTCGCTGGCGCGGCTGGCGATGAAGCGCGGTGATGTTGCCGATGCGCTGGAAAAAGTAAACACCAGTCTGCGGTTCAACGCCAGCAATCCTCTGGCGATGGGGTTGAAAGCGCTGGCATTAGCCAACAGTGGGCAGAAGAAAGCAGCGCTGGAGTTTATTTTCGCCTCTCTTGAGCAATACCCATTGAGCTATCCGCTGCACTGCGCGCGCTGGATGATTGAGCGGAGCGACGACGCGCGAGAAGCCCTGCTGCGCATCACGGGACGCAGAGGGGTCAACGCCAGCCTGCTGGCGGGTTGGCTGCTCTCTATCGGACAGACGTCGGCGGTGAAAAAGGTTCTTGCGGTTCTGGACAGTCAGGAAGCGCTGCCGATGCTCTGGCGTGCGTCGCTAAGTGATGATGCCAATGAACGCCAACAGTTTATTGCCGCCGCCGAGCACTGCCATGCGCACAATGTTCGTTTCCCTAACTCACTCGATGAAGTTCAGATGCTGCAGTCGCTGGGCGACAGCGCTTTTGCCCGCTATCTACTCGGTTGCTTCTGGTACAGCAAACGTCGCTATGACGAGGCGGTGAGCTGCTGGCGCGAGACGCTCGAAAAATCTCCCGATTATGCGCCCGCTCATCGTCTGCTGGGCGTTTACTCCTGGAATAAACAGCAGGATGCAACGCAGGCGCTGGCTTATCTGCAGCGCGCCGTAGCGCTGGAGCCGGACAATGCGCGCTTCCTGTTTGAACTCGATTTTTTGCAAAAATTACTGGCCAGGCCGGTACATGAGCGACTGACGACGCTGGTTGAACGTAAAGCCGTGGTGCTGAAGCGGGACGACCTGACCGCTGAGCTGCTAAGCCTGTGGAACGCGTCCGGTCATTATGCCGATGCCGCCGCGATTCTGGATACGCGCGTATTCCATCCCTGGGAAGGAGGAGAAGGGAAAATCACCGGCCAGTATTTGCTCAATCAGCTCCATCGGGCATTACAGTTCATCGAGCGTGGGGCGTTTAAACAGGCCACGGACTGTCTGAAAGCCGCATTACGCTATCCCGACAATCTGGGGGAGGGGCGACTGCCTGGGCAAACGGATAACGATATCTGGTATTTGCTGGGCTACTGCGCAGAACAGGCTGGGGATGCGCAGCAGGCGGCGGAATATTACCAGCTTGCCCGGCAAGGGGGCTCAACGCTGGACGCCGGGCGGTACTACAACGATCAACCCGCCGATTACCTTTTCTGGCAGGGCATTGCGCTGCGTAAGAGCGGTAACCCAGCGCAGGCCGAGCAGCACTTCCGCCATTTTATCGACTGGGCCGCGCAGCATCGGGATGACGTTCCGCAAGTCGATTTTTTTGCCGTCTCTCTTCCGGACCTGGTGGTTCTCGATGTATCAGCGCAGCAGAGACATCTGCAGCACTGCTTGTTTATTGAAGCGCTGGGCCATCTGGGGCTGGGCAACGTATCCGCCTGCCAGCAGAGGATGCAGCAGCTTCTGCAAATAAATCCGGCTCATGATAAGGCGCATCTGATTCGCCATGCCCTGCAAAGCGGCATTTTTTCCTGAACCTCAATGGGCGGGCTCGGCCCGCCTGAACCCTACTGTTCCCTGCGTTTCCCTTATAGAGGAATCATTATGAACAACGCGCAGACACATCTGAAAATGGGCTACGTCTGGACGATTTGTCTGGTCGCCGCCTGTGGTGGTTTACTGTTTGGCTATGACTGGGTGGTGATTGGCGGCGCTAAGCCATTTTATGAAGCCTGGTTTTCTATTACCGATCCGGCGCAGTCCGGCTGGGCGATGAGCTCAGCGCTGTTGGGCTGTATTTTCGGCGCATTAATTTCGGGATGGTGCGCAGACAAACTGGGGCGCAAGCTGCCATTAATTCTTTCCGCCGTGCTGTTCAGCGCGTCGGCCTGGGGGACGGCGGTCGCCAGTCATTTCGATATGTTTGTGGTTTACCGCATTGTGGGCGGCGTAGGGATTGGTCTGGCTTCCGCTCTCAGCCCGCTTTACATTGCCGAAGTCAGTCCGGCAGAGAAAAGAGGGCGTTTTGTCGCGGTCAATCAGCTCACCATCGTGATTGGCGTACTGGCCGCTCAGTTAATCAATCTGATGATTGCTGAACCGGTGGAGCCGGGGGCGACGCAGCAGATGATTGTGGACAGCTGGAATGGGCAGATGGGCTGGCGCTGGATGTTCGGTGCGGAACTGGTGCCGGCGCTGGCGTTTCTGGTCCTGATGTTTTTTGTCCCCGAGTCGCCGCGCTGGCTCATGAAGGCCGGTAAACCGGAGCGCGCCCGGGCTGCGCTGGAACGCATTGGTTCTGCCGACTATGCCGACAGGATCCTGCGTGAAATCGCGCATACCCTGGAAAAGGATAACAATAAAGTCTCCTATGGCGCGCTGTTGGCTCCCCAGGTGAAACCGATTGTGATCATTGGCATGGTGCTCGCCATATTCCAGCAGTGGTGTGGGATTAACGTCATCTTTAACTACGCGCAGGAGATTTTTGCCTCGGCGGGGTTCGATATTAACAGCACGCTGAAATCGATCGTCGCGACGGGCGTCGTTAATCTGGTCTTTACCATTGCGGCGCTGCCGCTGGTGGATAAAATCGGTCGCCGTAAATTAATGCTGCTTGGCGCTTCGGGATTGACGCTGATCTATGTGCTGATCGCCAGCGCTTACGCCATGGGCATTATGGGGTGGCCGGTACTGTTGCTGGTGCTGGCGGCGATTGCTATTTATGCGTTGACCCTGGCGCCGGTGACCTGGGTGCTGCTGGCGGAGATTTTTCCCAACCGCGTACGTGGACTCGCGATGTCTTTAGGTACCCTGGCGCTGTGGATCGCCTGTTTCCTGTTAACCTATACTTTCCCGCTGCTTAATGCCGGTCTGGGCGCGGCAGGAAGCTTCCTGCTGTATGGTGTTATTTGCGCTGCCGGCTACCTCTATATCCTGCGCAACGTCCCGGAAACGAAAGGTATCACCCTCGAAGCGCTGGAAGAGCAGCTGGCGCAGCGTCATACGGGCGTGAATGCGGCGAAGCAGGAGCAGATGCGCTAATGGCGGAAGAGTGGATTCTGGAGAACGCGCATCTGCGGATGTGCGTCTCTTCTCTGGGCGGCAAAGTGCAAAGTTTATTCTCGCGGCAATATCAAGCGCCGGTGCTATATGAAAATCCCGCCGGCGGCATGTTTCCGATGCTGCCATTGGCCAATCGCGTCGCCGGCAACCGTTTTATTTTTCATGGGCAGGAGATTATCCTGCCTCGCCACCATGCCGACGAGTATTTCTTTCTTCACGGTGACGGCTGGTTACAGCGCTGGGATATTATTGAGTACGGCGCCGAGTATTGTGTATTACAGCTGCGTCGGCAGCATGCCTGCGGTTTCGATTATCTGGCGCAGCTCCGCTACCAGTTGCTGCGTAACCAGCTGATAGCGGAGCTAACGCTTACCCACTATGGGGAGGTCCCTGCGCTTTACGGCTGCGGCTTTCATCCCTTTTTCCCTTTCGATGAACGCAGCAAGGTTCAGTTCCAGGTCAGCGGTTACTGGCCGGAAGGGGAGAATCACTTACCTCTCAACTGGCAAGGAAACTTGCCCGACTATGCCAATTTCAGCGTGGCTCAGTTTGGTGAAGATCGTTGGCTGAACGTGGGT
>NZ_JAGRQY010000146.1:0-30998 GCF_018223905.1 Klebsiella sp. 28 | reverse complement strand
GATAATGACCGTCCGCCCCTCCCCCCACTGGCGCAGGTTATGCAGGATCTGGTGCTCGGTGCGGCCATCCACCGCCGATAAGGCATCGTCGAGGATCAAAATTTCGGCCTCCAGCAGCAGGGCGCGAGCAATAGAGATGCGCTGTTTCTGGCCGCCAGAGAGCATCACGCCGCGCTCGCCCACTTCGGTCTCGTAGCCCTGAGGCAGACGCAGAATGTCGTCATGCACGCTGGCCAGTTGTGCAACCCGCTCAATCTGCGCCTGCGTCGCGTCCGGTTTTCCCAGCGCGATATTATTGGCGACGGTATCGGAGAATAAAAATGGCGTCTGATTGACCACCGCCAACCGGGCGCGCCAGCTGTCGAGCTGCAGAATCGGCAGCGGCAGATCGTGAAAGCGGATCTCGCCGTGAGTGACGTCAAAATGGCGCTGCAGCAGCGCCAGAATGGTGCTTTTGCCGGCGCCCGTCGGCCCGCAGATGCCCAGCATTTGCCCCGGCTGGAGAGTAAAATTTACCTGCTCCAGCGAAGGTTTGCTCGCCTGCGGATAGATGAAATCACGGATAGCAACCTGCAGGACGCCGCGGCCTGCCGGCACCGCCTCGGTCCCGTCATCCACCGCCGGCGCCTCTTCAAGCATCGTGCGGATACGACCATAGGCCGCGCTACCGCGCTCCACGATGTTAAACATCCACGCCAGCGCCAGCATCGGCCAGATCATCAGGCCAAGATACATCACGAAGCTGGTCAGCTGGCCCAGGGTCAGGCTGCCGTGGATCACCATCCAGCTGCCGCCGCCGATGGCCAGCAGGTTAGCGGCCCCGATGGCGATATAGATGGTGGGGTCGAAGCGGGCGTCAATGCGTGCCACGCGCATGTTTTTCGCGCCGGTATCGGCAGCATCGGCAGCAAACTGCGCCGACTGGCGATCCTCCAGCCCAAACGCCTTAATCATGCGGATGCTGGTCAGGCTCTCCTGCGTGCGATCGTTGAGGCTGGAAAAGGCCGCCTGAGCAACGCGAAAACGTTCGTGAAGCGCATCGCCGTTGCGTTTGATCGCCAGGGCCATCAGCGGCATCGGCAGCAGCGCCAGCAGAGTAAGCTGCCAGCTAATCTGCGTCGACATCACAATCAATACCGCACAGCCCATCACCAGGGAATCCACCAGAGTTAATACTCCTTCGCCAGCGGCAAACACCACCCGGTCCACGTCATTGGTGGCGCGGGCGATAAGATCCCCAGTACGATGGCGCAAATAGAACGCCGGATGCTGGCGGCTCAGTTGCCGGTAAAAATCTTCCCGCAGCTCAACCGCCAACTGGTAAGAAGCGCCGAACAACAGCACGCGCCAGACATAGCGCAGCAGGTAGACCATCACCGCGATCAGCACCAGCGCGCCGATCCACATCCACACCTTCTCCGCGGTGTAATGCTGTTGCGTCACGCCGTCGACCACAATGCCCACCACCTTCGGTGGAATAAGCTGCAGGACGGCAATAATGACCAGCAGGGCAATTGCGCCAAGATAGCGGCGCCACTCCCGGCGGAAGTACCAGCTGAGTTGAGCAAATAATCGCAAGCAATAAAATCCTGATTTTGTAATGGGTTACGGCGCAATACCGTTATTCGACAGGCAAGGCGGTGGTATATTTTATCTGTTCCATGGCAAAACTCGAAGTGACATCCGACAGACCGGGCACACTGTTCACTAAACGTTTATAAAAGTCGTCATAGCGTTTCATATCAGCCACCTGCACCCGTAGCAGGTAGTCATACTCCCCCGCCATCCGCCAGAAGCCGAGCACTTCCGCCATCTGCGTCACTTCGCTCACGAACTGACAGTACCAGTCGCTGCTGTGATGCTGGGTCTTGATCAGGACGAACGCCGTCAGCCCCAGCCCCACCTTTTCCGCGTCCAACAGGGCGACGCGCCCGCGGAGAATGCCCTCGTCTTCGAGCCGTTTCAGGCGTTTCCAGCAGGGCGTGGTGGTCAGATTAACGGCATCGGCCAGCGCCTGCAAAGAGAGGGTGCAATCTTCCTGCAGTAGCGCCAGCAGCTTACGGTCAATTTTATCTAGCATTGGGCATCCTAAGAGAAAATTTTGCTCTCATAATGGTAATCCACAGGTTAAATGGCAACAATTTTTCCTGCGCTTTCCGCTAAGCTAGGCACAAAATGACAAACAGGAAATCACGATGAATAGCGCCTGGGTTAAACATGCCATTAGCGAAATCAACGCTGACTATCAGCGCTCCGCCGACACGCACCTGATCCGTCTGCCGCTGCCCGCTTTTCCGGGCATCCACCTGTATCTGAAAGATGAAAGCACCCACCCCACCGGCAGCCTGAAGCATCGCCTGGCGCGGTCGCTGTTTCTCTATGGCTTGTGCAACGGCTGGATCAAAGAAGGCACGCCAATTATAGAGTCCTCCTCAGGGTCAACCGCCGTTTCGGAGGCCTATTTCGCCCGCCTGCTGGGGCTGCCGTTTATCGCTGTGATGCCCTCCTGCACCGCCAGACGCAAAATCGAACAGATCGAGTTCTACGGCGGACGCTGCCATTTTGTGCAGAGCGCCGGCGAAATCTACGCGGCTTCCGAAACGCTGGCCCGCGAGCTGAACGGCCATTATATGGATCAGTTTACCTTCGCCGAGCGGGCCACCGACTGGCGCGGCAACAACAATATCGCCGACAGTATTTTCCGCCAGATGAGCCATGAGCCGCACCCGCAGCCGTCATGGATCGTCATGAGCGCCGGCACCGGCGGCACCTCAGCGACCATTGGCCGCTATATTCGCAGCCAGGGCTACGAGACGCAGCTGATGGTCGTTGATCCGCAGAATTCGGTGTTCCTCGATTACTGGCAGACCCGCGACGCCAGCCTGCGCAGCCCGGTCGGCAGCAAAATTGAAGGCATAGGACGGCCGCGCGTCGAGCCGTCGTTTATTCCCGACGTTGTCGATGAGATGCTGCGCGTGCCGGATGCGGCGAGCGTAGCCACCGCCCTGTGGCTGGAAACGCAGCTTGGGCGCAAGGTAGGCGCCTCGACCGGCACCAATATGTGGGGCGTATTGCAGCTGGCCGCGCGGATGCGCGAAGAAGGTCGCACCGGCTCGATAGTGACACTCCTGTGCGACAGCGGCGAGCGTTACCTGGAAAGCTATTACAACCCGCAGTGGGTGGCGGACAATATCGGCGATATTGCGCCCTGGCAGGCGGAGATCGCCGGTCTGGTCGAAAGGCGATAAAAAAAGCCAGATAGAAGCCTATCTGGCTTGCTGGAAGGGTCTCTCTATTCGGGGGAATAAGGAAGATCAGGATTATCCAGCCAATGAGTTAAAAAATGGGAGACTGCCTGATTCCGGCAGTCGCCAATTACCGGCAGATGCGGCAGCTCGGCTTTCAGCTGCGGCATCGCGTTGCCCATGATGAACCCCCGCCCAACGCTGCCCAGCATCTCGCGGTCGTTCATCGCATCGCCGAAGGCCATGCACTCCTGCAGGGTGAAGCCTAAATGCTGGCTGAGCACCGCCAGCGCCGCGCCTTTATTGCAGCCAACCGGCAGCACCTCCAGACAGTCCATTGCCGAGAAGCAGAGAAATGCGCGATCGCCCAGCGTCTCATTCAGCTGGATCCGCAGACGGCGCAAATCGTCATGATCGCCGCAGAAACAGATCTTGGTGACATGCTGCGCCGACATACGCTTTAGATCGCACAGTTGATAGTGAAAGCCGCTGAATACATGCGCTTGCAACAATTCAGGCCTTGCCTGGCCGGTAAACCAGCCGCCATCGTTAAAGACGTGCATGCTGGCCTGGGTATCCCATTTGCCGTGCAGCACCGCTTCTGCCGCCTCGGGAGCGAGATCCTGGCGATAAAGCTCCTCCCCTTCCAGCGAATGGATGCGCGTCCCGTTGCCGGTGATCAGAAATGCATCAAGGGAAAATTCGCCAATCACATGGTGCATCTCCAGCACATGGCGGCCGGTGGCGAAGGTCAAGGTGATATCGCGCTCACGCAGCCGTTTCAGCGCGGAAAGCGTCTTTTCTCCAAGACGATGGTCCGGCATCAGCAGGGTGCCGTCCATATCAAATGCCGCCAGTTTTGCCATGGTATATTCCCCGATGTGTGATGGGCTTCGCTTGTGTTGCAGTATCACCTGGGATATACGGAAGTAATAGTGAATAGATATTATTAATTGTTCCGGGTTTACAGCGGCCCGGTGGACGACGACCCCCATGCGACTCTTACACCGTTTAAATCAGTACCAGCGATTGTGGCAACCCTCAGCCGGGGCGCCGCAGCAGGTCACCGTCGGCGAACTGGCGGAGCGCTGTTTTTGCAGCGAGCGCCACGTCCGTACTCTGCTGCGTCAGGCGCAGGAGGCCGGGTGGCTAAGCTGGCAGGCCAGCTCCGGGCGCGGCAAACGCGGACAGCTCTCATTTCACAAAACCCCGGAAAGTCTGCGCAACGAGATGATGGAGCAGGCGCTGAACAACGGTCAGCAACAAACCGCGCTGGAGCTGGCGCAGCTTGCCCCGGTGGAGCTGAAAGCCCTGCTCCATCCCTTCCTCGGCGGTCAGTGGCAAAACAATACCCCCACGCTGCGTATTCCTTACTATCGCCCGCTGGAGCCGCTGCGTCCCGGCTTTCTCCCCGGCCGCGCCGAGCAGCATCTGGCCGGACAAATCTATGCCGGGCTGACGCGCTTCGACGAAGGCGACAATATGCCGATCGGCGATCTGGCGCACCACTGGCAGGTCTCCCCGGACGGCCTGCGCTGGCATTTTTATATCCGCTCCACGCTGTGCTGGCACAATGGCGATACGGTGGAAACCGCGCAGTTGCGACAGCGGTTACTGCTGCTGCTTGAGCTGCCCGCCTTGCGGACCCTCTTCGCCAGCATCAGCCGTATCGATGTCACCCATGCCCAGTGTTTAACAATAACCCTGCATCGCCCTGACTACTGGCTGCCGTTCCGCCTCGCCAGCTACTGCAGCGTGCTGGCGCATCCCGACGATCCGGCCATTGGCTGCGGACCGTTCCGCCTGAAGCGGTTTAGTCCGGAACTCGTCCGCCTGGAAAACCATCCCCGCTACCACCTGCAGCATCCGCTGATCCAGGCGGTGGAGTACTGGATCACTCCTCAGCTCTTTGACCGCGATCTCGGCACCAGCTGCCGCCATCCGGTGCAGATCACCATCGGCGATCGCGAAGAGCTGCATAATCTGCGTCAGGTCAGCAACCGTATCAGCCTTGGCTTCTGCTATTTGACCCTGCGCCACAGCCCTCGGCTTAGCAAAGCGCAGGCCCAGCGGCTGGTGTCGATAATCCATCACTCGTCGCTACTGGATACGCTGCCGCTGGAGGAGGATCTGATTACGCCAAGCCATGAGGTGCTGCCGGGATGGTCCATCCCGCAGGGACCGGCAAACAACGCGGTACCGCTGCCGGCCAGGCTCACCCTGCTCTATCATCTGCCGGTCGAGCTACATGCGATGGCCGAACAGCTGAGGCAACGTCTGGCTCTGCTGGGCTGCGAGCTGACGCTCCTGTTCCACGACGCTAAAAACTGGGAAGGCTGCCAGCATCTGGGGCAGGCCGACCTGATGATGGGCGACCGTCTGATCGGCGAAGCGCCGGAGTACGCCCTGGAACAGTGGCTGCGCTGCGATATGCTGTGGCCTAATTTGCTGACCGGGGCGCAATATGCTCATCTGCAGGCGACATTAGACGCGGTGCAGTCTCAGCCCGACGCTCGCAGCCGCAACGATGCGCTGCGCAACGTATTTAACAGCCTGATGGAAGACGCCATCATGACGCCGCTGTTCAAGTATAACTATCGGATCAGCGCGCCACCGGGGGTCAATGGTCTGCGCCTCAACGCCCGGGGCTGGTTCGACTTCGCCAGCGCCTGGCTGCCGGCCTCGTCGACGTGAGAGAGCTGGTGATGGAGGGCGTCTGGCGCTACCATATCGCCTTTATTCATTTAGTCAGGAATTGCCATGAAACGCGCCGTAGTTGTCTTCAGCGGAGGACAAGATTCAACCACCTGTCTGGTGCAGGCTCTGCAACAGTATGATGAAGTGCATTGCGTCACTTTTGATTATGGCCAACGCCACCGCGCGGAAATCGACGTTGCGCGCGAACTCGCCCTGAAACTGGGCGCCGTCGCGCATAAAGTGCTGGACGTCACTCTGCTCAACGAACTGGCAGTCAGCAGCCTGACCCGCGATAACATTCCGGTACCGGACTATCAGCCTGATGCCGAGGGTATTCCCAACACCTTTGTCCCCGGGCGTAATATTCTGTTTTTAACCCTGACGGCAATCTACGCCTATCAGGTAAAAGCCGAAGCCATCATCACCGGCGTGTGCGAGACCGACTTCTCCGGCTACCCGGACTGCCGCGATGAGTTTGTCAAAGCGCTGCACAACGCCGTCAGCCTGGGGATGGCGAAAGACATTCGCTTTGAGACGCCGCTGATGTGGCTGAATAAGGCCGAGACCTGGGCGCTCGCCGACTACTGGGGTCAGCTGGATCTGGTGCGCCGGGAAACCCTCACCTGCTACAACGGCATTAAGGGCGATGGCTGCGGCCAGTGCGCCGCCTGTAACCTGCGCGCAAACGGACTCAACCAGTATCTGGCGGACAAGGTCAGGGTAATGGCGGTGATGCAGAAAAAAACCGGACTGGCGCAGGCATAATCTCCGGGGATCGATTTACCGGAGCTTTGACTCAAATTCCCCGGTGGCGCGATGCTTACCNNGCTTACCGGGGCTACGGGTTCATCACCTGCCGTGGGCCCGCCACTCGCACGACGGTTGTCAGCGCAGGTTCATCTGGTCAAGTTTCGCACGCAATTCCCCTTCCAGCGGCAGCGCCTTCTGGGTTTTCAAATCGATACAAACGAAGGTAATCAGCGCATCGGCCACTACTTCGCCATTGGGGTTGAGGGTGACCACCTGGCTTAGGGTGCCGCTTTTGCCGTTGAGTTGCTCCAGTTTGCTGCTCACCGTCAGCACATCGCCCAGTACCGCCGGACGACGATAGTTAATATTGATATTCACCACCACGAAGGCGATGTTTTTCTCCATCATCCACTGAAACGCGGGGCTGTTTTCCAGGCCGTCCCAGCGGGCTTCCTCAAGGAACTCCAGGTAGCGAGCGTTGTTCACATGCTGGTAGACGTCCAGATGATAGCCGCGAACTTTAATTTGTGTCTGCATAGCATTAATGCCTTTCTGTTATTGTTGTTTATGAGGTAAGAGGTCACACCACTTGATGCAACCTCTTTATCCTGGCAAAAAATCACCGCTGTGCAAGGTCTGGCATAAAATTTACAGCGTCAGATGGGCTAAATTGCGCTCCACCAACGCGCTCCCCATTCCCGGGACCTGCTTCAGATCATCGAGGGTTTTGAACGGCCCGTACTCTTCGCGGTAGCTGACAATAGCCTGGGCTTTTTTCAATCCTACGCCATTCAACGCCTGCGCCAGCTGTTCGGCGCTGGCGCGGTTAATGCTGACCTTTGTCGCCCCGATGTCAGGCTCGCCGGGCACCGCTTCCGCCTTCGCCGAAGAGGACGCCTGCACATTTTCTTTATTCACCGCCGCTTTGCCGCTGGCGGGGGCCGCCAGCGCCCCCTGTACCCCTACCGCAAAAACCAGAACGCCCGCGGCCATCAGTGCTTTTATTCCATATTTCATGCTGATATCTCCTTGTGTGTAGACAGCAAGGTCACGATAGCGTCAGTGCGGATGGTCGACAAAAGGCAAATCACAGAAATGGAAAGGGCCGCGAAAGCGGCCCTTGAGGATTACATCGTGTTGCCCATTTTTGCGAGACGACGCGAAATTACTGCTGCTGGTCGATGCTGTCGCCGAGCTTAATTTTCGCCGCCTTGCGCAGGTTGCTCATCAGCGCTTCGAAAGCGATTTGGGCATTGTTCTGGGTGATCCCCTGAACCATGGCCTTCTTCTGCTCTTCCGGCATGCTGCCGGCTTTCACCTCATCCAGCGCTACCAGCACCACATCGCCTTGCATATTGCTGCCCACGCCGTAGACCGGTTTACCCTGCTGCGGCAGCGGCAGGGTAAATGCCAGCTGGCTCAGCGGATCCTGGCCGGTACGAGAAAGCGTCTGCGGCGCGCCAAAGCTCAGGCCAGCCGCCTTCATCGCTTCATCGCCTTTGCCGTCTTTCAGCGCCGCCAGCAGCTTGTCGGCCTCCAGTTTCGCCTGCTGTTCCGCTTTATTGTGCTTAACGATATCGCTAACCTGTGCCTTCACTTCGGCAAGCGGCTTCACCGCCTCGGCTTTGTGTTCGCTAATGCGCAGCACAAAAGCGCGATCGCCGTCAACGGTAATGATATCGGAGTTGCTGCCCGGCGCGCCGTTCTCACCCACCAGACCGCCGTTGAAAATAGCGTCAGCGACCGGTTTAAAGTTCAGCTCCTCCGGCAGGTTATCGCGGCCAAACCAGCCGGTTTCTACGACCTTCAGCCCGGCGACCTGCGCTGCGCTCGCCAGCGATTCATTATCGTTGCTGGCCGCATCGCTCACCTTCTGCTGCAGCGCGTAGTAAGCATCCAACGCTTTTTCCTGCTTCACTTTCGCCGCAATGTCATTACGCACGTCAGCCAGCGGCTTCACCTGCGCCGGCTGGACGTCGTCCAGACGGGCCACCAGGAAGCCAACCGAGGATTTGATCACGCCAGACAGCTGGCCTTTCTCTTTCAGCCCGGCATCTTTGAGCTCAGGCACGGTAGAGGCATCTTCCATCCACCCCATATCGCCACCGTTGCGGGCAGAGATAATATCGGTCGATTTTTCTTTCGCCAGCGTGGCGAAGTCCGCTCCTTTTTGCAGCTCGGCCAGTACCGCTTTCGCATCGGCTTCAGTTTTGGTCTGAATCACGCTGTAGCGGTTGCGCTGCGGCTGAGTGAACTGATCCTTGTGCTGGTCGTACCATGACTGAATCTCGTCGTCAGAGGCGCTCTCCTGCATGCTGGCGGCATCCATTTTGATGTAGCTGACGCGGAACTGCTCCGGCGCCATAAAACGGGCCTGATTCTGCTGCCAGAAGGCGTTGATTTCCTCATCGCTGGCGGTCTGTTTTGCCGCCAGGGCATTTACGTTGATGGTCGCTTCGCGGACCACCCGCTGTTGAGATACCAGCGCCGCCAGCTGATCGGACTCGCCCGGCAGCATGAAGTCGGTACCCGCAATGGCGTTAATCAGCTGCTGCGTGGTCAGCTGGTTACGCAGCGCCTGGGCGTACTGATCGGTGGTCATCCCCATCTGGGCGACAATACCGCTGAAACGCTGGTTGTCGAACTTACCGTTCGTCTGGAACGCCTGGGTCTGGAAGATCGCCTGCTTCACCTGCTCATCGCTGATGCTGAGGCCCAGCTCGCGGGCATACTGATCCAGAAGCGACTCATCGATCAGGCGGTTCAGCACCTGCTGGCGCATGGTTTTCATGTAGTTTTCGTTCGCCGCCAGCTCGGAGAATTGATCGCCAAGCTGCTGCTGCATACGGTTACGTTCGCTGGCGACGGCGTTTTCAAACTGCCCACGGCCAATCTCCTGGCCATTCACTTTTGCGGCATAGTTTTTGCCACCGCCAATCAGGTAACCACTCACCCCGGTCAAAATGAACGAGACGATAATGATACCGAAAATAATCTTGAGCACGACGCTGTTGGCGGCCGTGCGTAGGTTGTCCATCATGGTGTAACAACGCTCCGCTGTAGATGACTTTAGCTCGCGCAGCATAGCACGTGATGGCCGCCGCGCGTGAGGACGTATTTTGACAAGAAAACAGGGTGATTGTCAGCCCACAAGTGGCGATAAACACACATAAAGTGGTCTGAAAAGGCAATAAAAAAGGCACATCTCACGATGCGCCCTTGTACTTCGTCACATTCCCTGACGGGAAAGCCGATCAGTTCACCGCGTCTTTCAGCGCTTTACCAGCACGGAAGCCCGGCACTTTTGCGGCAGCGATAGTAATTTCTTTACCTGTTTGCGGGTTGCGACCAGTACGGGCGGCACGTTCTTTAACAGCAAAGGTACCAAAACCTACCAGCGCAACGTCATCCCCAGCCTGCAGAGATTCAGTAACAGAAGCGATTAAAGCATCTAACGCACGTCCAGCTGCAGCTTTAGAAATGTCCGCACCCGCAGCAATTTTGTCAATCAGTTGAGATTTATTCACTGTTCTCTTCCTCTCTTTATAATTTATATCGCACCTGAGTCCTTCATAGTGCGACCGCGCAGCAGTTATATCAGGACTGTCATGCCCTTACAACAGCAGTTGTCGATGACCCCCCTGCCAGCGATCTAAGTTAGCTACACAAAAAAAGGCTGGCAAGTCCGAAATGACTTACCAGCCCTATTTTTATTAGCGCAATTTGCGCAGAATCACTATTTCGCGGTCACAACCTGCATGCCGAACGGTTCGTTCTGCAGCGCAAGTGTCAGAACTTCCTCGATTCGTTTCACCGGATGGATATCCAAATCGGCGATAACGTTATCCGGAATTTCTTCAAGGTCGCGTTTGTTCTCATCAGGAATCAGAACAGTCTTAATGCCGCCGCGATGCGCCGCCAGCAGTTTTTCCTTCAGACCGCCGATCGGCAGCACCTGACCACGCAGAGTGATTTCACCGGTCATCGCCACATCAGCGCGTACCGGGTTACCGGTCAGGCAGGAGACCAGCGCCGTGCACATGGCAATACCCGCGCTCGGACCATCCTTAGGCGTCGCCCCTTCCGGCACGTGCACGTGAATGTCACGCTTCTCGTAGAAGTCGGCGTTAATGCCCAGCTTGTCAGCCCGCGAACGTACCACCGTCAGCGCAGCCTGAATCGACTCCTGCATCACCTCGCCCAGCGAGCCGGTGTAGGTCAGCTTGCCTTTGCCCGGCACGCAGGCGGTTTCGATGGTCAGCAGATCGCCGCCCACTTCCGTCCACGCCAGACCGGTCACCTGACCGACGCGGTTCTCACTATCGGCGCGGCCATAGTCGAAGCGCTGTACGCCGAGATAATCATGCAGATTCTCACCGTTAATTTCGATGTGTTTCAGCGATTTATCCAGCAGCAGTTGCTTAACGGCCTTGCGGCACAGCTTGGAGATTTCACGCTCCAGGCTACGTACCCCCGCTTCCCGCGTGTAGTAACGAATAATGCCGATAATGGCGCTATCGTCGACGGTCAGCTCGCCTTTCTTCAGCGCATTACGTTCGATCTGCTTCGGCAGCAGATGACGTTTGGCGATGTTCAGTTTTTCATCTTCGGTATAGCCGGAGAGACGAATCACTTCCATACGGTCCAGCAGAGGCGCCGGAATGTTCATGGAGTTGGAAGTCGCCACGAACATCACGTCGCTGAGATCGTAATCCACTTCCAGGTAGTGGTCGTTAAAGGCCACGTTCTGTTCCGGATCCAGCACCTCAAGCAACGCGGAAGCCGGGTCGCCGCGCATGTCGGAAGACATTTTGTCGATCTCGTCCAACAGGAACAGCGGGTTTTTGACCCCCACTTTCGCCATTTTCTGGATCAGTTTGCCCGGCATCGAGCCAATGTAGGTCCGACGATGACCGCGGATTTCCGCTTCATCGCGCACGCCGCCAAGCGCCATACGAACGTATTTCCGTCCGGTCGCTTTGGCGATGGATTGACCCAGAGAGGTTTTACCTACCCCCGGCGGTCCCACCAGACAAAGGATTGGCCCCTTGATTTTGTTCACCCGGCTCTGCACCGCGAGATATTCAAGGATGCGATCCTTCACGCGCTCCAGGCCATAGTGATCGGTATCGAGGATCTCCTGGGCCTGACGCAGGTCTTTTTTGACCTTACTGCGCGCATTCCACGGCACCTGCACCATCCAGTCGATGTAGCCACGCACGACGGTCGCTTCCGCTGACATCGGCGACATCATCTTCAGCTTCTGCAGTTCCGCTTCGGTTTTTTCTTTCGCCTCTTTCGGCATTTTCGCCGCGTCGATCTTACGCTTCAGCGCTTCGTTTTCGTCCGGGGCGTCGTCCATCTCGCCGAGTTCTTTCTGAATCGCTTTCATTTGCTCGTTCAGATAGTACTCGCGCTGAGATTTCTCCATCTGCTTTTTGACGCGGTTGCGAATGCGCTTCTCAACCTGCAGCAGATCGATTTCCGATTCCATCATCGCCATCAGATATTCCAGACGTTCGTTAACGTCGGACATCTCAAGCACAGACTGCTTGTCAGCCAGCTTCAGCGGCATGTGCGCCGCGATGGTATCCGCCAGGCGCGCCGGATCGTCGATGCTGTTCAGCGACGTCAGCACTTCCGGTGGGATCTTCTTGTTCAGCTTGATATAGCCTTCAAACTGGCTGATAGCGGTGCGAACCAGCACTTCCTGCTCGCGTTCGTCAATCGCCGGCGAGTCGAGATACTCCGCTTTCGCCGAGAAATGCTCGCCATTATCAGACAGCGCAGAAATGCGAGCACGCTGCAGCCCTTCGACCAGCACCTTCACGGTGCCGTCCGGCAGCTTCAGCATCTGCAAAATAGACGCCACGGTTCCAACGGTGAAAAGATCGTTTACACCCGGCTCATCCGTCGACGCTTCTTTCTGCGCAACCAGCATGATTTTTTTATCATGGTCCATGGCCGCTTCGAGGCAACGGATAGATTTTTCCCGCCCTACGAACAGGGGTATGACCATGTGCGGATAAACCACCACATCGCGCAATGGCAATACGGGGATTTCAATGCGTTCAGAACGCTCAGGATTCATAGAGCTCTCTCTTAGTTTAAAGTCCGCCAGGTAGCCGACGACGCCACACTCCACTGCATCGTCGTTAATATGTAATCCAGTATATGGGGATGTATTCCACACATTCAACGGCGGGAATGCAGGAAAAATAAAAGGGGAGATAAAATCCCCCCTTTTTGTTAACTGCTTGAGTGAAATGGTTAATTATTCACCAGATGCCTGCTGAGCTTCCGGTTTGCCGTAGATCAGCAGCGGTTTGCTCTGACCGGCGATAACCGACTCATCAATGACCACTTTTTCGACATCTTCCATCGAAGGCAGGTCATACATGGTATCCAGCAGCGCCGCTTCCACAATTGAGCGCAGGCCACGGGCGCCGGTTTTACGCGCCATCGCTTTCTTGGCGATAGCGTCCAGCGCTTCGTCGCGGAATTCGAGCTCTGCGCCTTCAAGGCTAAACAGCGCCTGATACTGCTTGGTCAGGGCGTTTTTCGGCTCTTTCAGGATCTGGATCAGGGCTTCTTCGCTCAGCTCGTTCAGGGTCGCCACTACCGGCAGACGGCCGATGAACTCCGGGATCAGACCAAACTTGATCAGATCTTCCGGCTCGACCTGAGCCAGCAGTTCCCCTTCGCTCGCTTTGTCGGACTTCGCTTTTACCGTCGCGCCAAAACCAATGCCGGAGCCGGTTTCCACACGGTGGGAAATCACTTTGTCCAGGCCAGCGAACGCGCCGCCGCAGATAAACAGGATCTTGGAGGTATCAACCTGCAGGAACTCCTGCTGCGGATGTTTACGCCCGCCCTGCGGCGGAACGGCGGCAACGGTCCCTTCGATAAGCTTCAGCAGCGCCTGCTGCACGCCTTCGCCTGAGACGTCGCGCGTAATCGACGGGTTATCGGATTTACGCGAAATTTTGTCGATTTCGTCGATATAAACGATGCCGCGCTGCGCTTTCTGCACGTCGTAATCACACTTCTGCAGCAGTTTCTGAATGATATTTTCGACGTCCTCACCCACATAACCGGCTTCGGTCAGGGTGGTGGCGTCTGCCATGGTAAACGGCACATCCAGCAGGCGCGCCAGCGTTTCCGCCAGCAGCGTTTTACCGGAACCGGTCGGCCCGATCAGCAGGATGTTGCTTTTACCCAGCTCTACGCCATTGCTGGTATCGCCATTGCGCAGACGCTTGTAGTGGTTGTATACCGCGACCGCCAACACCTTCTTCGCCTGTTCCTGACCGATGACGTAGTCATCAAGGTGGTGGCGAATCTCGTGCGGCGTCGGCAGCGCGCTGCGCTCGCGGTGCGGCGCCACTTCTTTAATCTCTTCGCGAATGATGTCGTTACATAAATCAACGCATTCGTCGCAGATATACACGGATGGCCCGGCGATCAGCTTACGCACTTCATGCTGGCTTTTGCCGCAAAAAGAGCAATACAACAATTTGCCCGATCCATCTTTGCGTTTATCTGTCATGAGTCCAAACCTCTTTTTAAGTTCTTTGTGCCGCACACGACGACGCAAATGCCATTCTCAGGCGCAAGCCGCCATATAGCGTTGTGCCGCCCTTCATTAGTATATACACAAAATCCTTCGCGCTACATCGAGCCGGTAGCGAAGCCACCGGCCGCAAGCCTGCCAGACAAGCGGCCGAATAAAAGCCAACCGCTCGCACAGACGTGGCGAGAAGGATGAAGCGTAAAGCGGCACCCTTGCGCCTTGGGCATCAATTACGATGGGTCAAAATAGAGTCGACCAGCCCGTACTCCACGGCTTCCGCAGCAGACAGGAAGCGGTCACGCTCGGTGTCACGCTCAATCTGCTCAAGAGACTGGCCGGTATGATGCGCCATCAGCTCATTCATGCGTCCTTTCACCTTCAGGATTTCACGGGCGTGGATCTCAATATCCGTCGCCTGTCCCTGATAGCCGCCCAGCGGCTGGTGGATCATCACGCGGGAGTTCGGCAGGCAGAAGCGCTTGCCTTTCGCCCCGGCGGTCAGCAGGAACGCGCCCATAGAAGCGGCCTGCCCCATACAGATGGTGCTGACATCCGGCTTGATGAACTGCATGGTGTCATAAATCGACATCCCGGCGGTGATTACCCCGCCCGGAGAGTTAATGTACAGGTAAATGTCTTTTTCCGGGTTTTCCGCTTCCAGAAACAGCATCTGCGCCACGATCAGGTTTGCCATGTGGTCTTCGACCTGGCCGGTCAGAAAAATGACGCGTTCCTTAAGCAGACGGGAGTAGATATCAAAAGAACGTTCACCGCGTGAGGTCTGTTCAATGACCATCGGCACCAGGGCCATATGGGGTGCAAAGTTGTCTCGTTCGCCACTGTATGACATTTCCGTCTCCTGGAGTAATTTTAAAATACCTGCTGCACTGATTGTAACCTTACGGACGGATTATCAGCCACAGTTTCTATCCGCTGAATGCGTCACCGCCTCTTCAATACGCGTGCGATTGCGGATGCAGTTGCCTCCCCCGGTAATGGGGATGGTGTTGCCATATTTCAAGCATAACAAGCTTTTGCTGTAACGCTATCATGGTTAATGCGTTTTCGCACCGTGCCTGTGGCTATCATTATCTTAAAAAAAAACCCGCCGCCTTTCGGCAACGGGTTTTTGCTCGAACCTTAAACGATAGCGGCGAAATTACGCCTGCTGGTTCATCAGTTCGTTGAAGGAAGTGGCTTTTTCAGACACTTTGGCTTTCGCCAGCACGGCTTCAACAGCCTGCTCTTCCAGCGCCACGTTGCGCATGTTGTCCATCAGCTCTTTGTTCTTGCTGTAGAACTCAACGACTTCAGACGGATCTTCGTACGCAGAAGCCATCTCTTCGATCAGGGCTTTTACGCGCTCTTCGTCAGCTTTCAGCTCGTTGGTGCGGATCACTTCGCCCAGCAGCAGACCAACAACGACGCGACGTTTAGCCTGCTCTTCGAACAGCTCGCGCGGCAGTTCCAGAGCCTGTTTCTCGTTGCCGCCGAAACGCTGAGCAGCCTGACGACGCAGCACGTCGATTTCGCTGTCGATCAGGGCAGCCGGAACGTCGATCTCGTTGGCTTTAACCAGACCTTCGATAGCCTGAGACTTCACGCGGTTACGCACAGCGCCTTTCAGCTCGCGTTCCATATTTTTACGCACTTCAGCGCGCAGGCCAGCGACGGAACCATCTTCCACGCCGAAACGTTTGATGAACTCTTCGGTCAGCTCAGGCAGTTCACGCTCTTCGACTTTCTTCAGGTTGATAACGAACTTAGCCGCTTTACCTTTCAGGTTTTCTGCGTGGTACTCTTCCGGGAAGGTCACGTCGATGGTGAACTCTTCACCCGCTTTGTGGCCTTTGATACCGTCTTCGAAGCCCGGGATCATGCGACCCTGGCCCATCGCCAGTACGAAGTCAGAGGCTTTGCCGCCTTCGAACTCTTCGCCGTCAACAGAACCGGTGAAGTCGATGGTTACGCGATCTTCAGCGTCAACCGCGCCTTCTTTTTCTTTCCAGGTCGCCTGCTGCTTGCGCAGAGTTTCCAGCATGGTATCAACGTCAGCGTCGGTGACTTCAACAACCGGTTTTTCAACTTCGATCGCGTCCAGACCCTGCAGTTCAACTTCCGGATACACTTCGAACTCTACCGCGTAGGTGAAGTCTTCGCCCAGTTTGTATTCGCCCGGAACGTAGTTCGGCGCGCCGGCCGGATTGATTTTTTCTTTGATGATCGCGTCAACGAAATGACGGCTCATCAGGTCGCCCAGCACGTCCTGGCGAACGGAAGCGCCATAGCGCTGAGCAACAATATTCATCGGCACTTTGCCTTTACGGAAGCCGTCAATGCGAACTTTTTTCGCTACGTTGACCAGCTCGCTTTTGACAGCATTCTCGATGCTGTCAGCGGCGATAGTAATCGTTACACGGCGCCCAAGGCCCTGAGTGGTTTCAACTGAAACTTGCATCTTGTTACCTCAAAAAAATCACAGTGCTCGGTCAACTCTGGAAGCGCGTATAGGTGGCTTCGCAGAACCGGGATGCCCTCTTCAAATCAGAAACACATTCCCTGTCGTCAGAATCATCCCGAAGACATTCATATATAAGACGCGGCATTATAGCGGCATCACTTTTGTGAGTCGAGAACGGTTGTCGCCTGGTGCTGCGGCATTTTTCACATTTCCCGCTCAAATTTGCCCGCAAAAGCGCTGACTTTGCGCATTTTCCAGGCAAAACAAAACGGCCCGTAGGCCGTTTTTGCTAAATCTGCAAGCAACATACTGGAAAAGCGCCAGCGGTTGCAAATGGGATTTCTAAGCGATACTCCCTGCGCCGCGGCACGGCGGCGAAGCAAATACCGTATCCTGTAATGCTTCCCATTCTTTAATCGTGTAGGTGTGCAGCGCCAGGGCATGCACCGTATTCGACAGCTCCTCGGTTAGCGTGCCGTAGATCATACGGTGGCGATTGAGGAAACGCTCGCCAGTGAAGCGATCGCTCACTAACACCACTTTAAAATGACTTTCAGAGCCCGCAGGGACGTTGTGACGATAACTTTCATCCACGACTTCGAGATACATCGGGTCGAACGCTGCTCTAAGTTTTGCTTCGATCTGTTCACGTATCATCATGAATTTTCTCCTCCGACAACGCTGAGATGCCGCCACTCCATTTAAATGTTAGCCGCTTTTACCGCTTCCATTAGGAGAAAACAACAAAAAATTAGCATTGTTCTGATATTTTCATTCAAAAGTATCACGTTTACTGGCTCTGGTCGCCAGATCCGTCGGGGAACGAGCCATTAACCGTGGCGGGACGCTCAGAAAACCGCCAGCACGATGGATTTACACGCGTTGCCACTTCCCCTTGCCGTTGGCAATGCTATGATGGCGGTAATTTTCCTTATAACAACACCATGCGTTGAGACCTGAACATGCTTAAGAAGATTCTTTTCCCGTTGGTCGCCATGTTTATGCTGGCAGGATGCGCCACGCCGCCGACCACCATTGAAGTATCGCCGAAAATCACGCTGCCGCAGCAGGATCCAAGCCTGATGGGCGTGACCGTCAGCATCAACGGCGCCGATCAGCGTCCGGACCAGGCGCTGGCGAAAGTGACGCGTGACAATCAGCTGGTCACTCTCACCGCCTCCCGCGATCTGCGCTTCCTGCTGCAGGAAGTGCTGGAGAAACAGATGACGTCTCGCGGCTACATGATTGGCCCGAACGGCGCGGTCGATCTGCAGATCATCGTCAACAAACTCTATGCTGACGTCTCTCAGGGTAACGTGCGCTATAACATCGCCACCAAAGCCGATATCGCCATCATCGCCACCGCGGCAAACGGCACAAAAATGACCAAAAACTACCGCGCCAGCTACTCCGTTGAAGGCGCCTTCCAGGCCTCGAACAAAAACATCGCTGATGCCGTCAACAGCGTCCTGACCGATACCATCGCCGATATGGCGCAGGACACCAGCATCCACGATTTCATCAAGCAAAACGCGCGTTAATGCTATCGCGAACCCGGCCTCCGCCGGGTTCGTGCTTTATGCTATGTCCAGTCATTACTTACGCATTTTTCAGCAGCCAAAATCAGCCATTTTGCTGATCCTTGGTTTCGCCTCCGGTCTGCCGCTGGCCCTCACCTCCGGTACCCTGCAGGCCTGGATGACGGTGGAAAATATCGATCTGAAAACGATCGGTTTTTTCTCGCTCGTCGGCCAGGCCTATGTCTTTAAATTCCTCTGGTCCCCGCTGATGGACCGCTACACGCCGCCGTTTCTTGGGCGTCGTCGCGGTTGGCTGTTGACCACCCAGGTATTACTCCTGCTGGCGATCGCGGCGATGGGCTTTCTTGAGCCGGTCACCCAATTACGCTGGATGGCGGCGCTGGCGGTGGTGATCGCCTTCTGCTCGGCGTCGCAGGATATTGTGTTCGACGCCTGGAAAACCGACGTTCTGCCGGCGGAAGAGCGTGGCGCCGGCGCCGCGATCAGCGTGCTGGGCTATCGCCTGGGGATGCTGGTCTCCGGTGGACTGGCCCTGTGGCTCGCCGACCGCTATCTCGGCTGGCAGGGAATGTACTGGCTGATGGCGGCGCTGCTGGTGCCCTGCATCATCGCCACGCTGCTGGCGCCCGAACCGAGCGACGTTATCCCGGTTCCCCGGTCGCTGGAGCAGGCGGTGGCTGAACCGCTGCGCGATTTTTTCGGCCGCAACAACGCCTGGCTGATTCTGCTGCTCATCGTCCTTTATAAGCTTGGCGATGCGTTTGCCATGAGCCTGACCACCACCTTCCTGATCCGCGGCGTGGGATTTGACGCTGGCGAAGTGGGAATGGTGAACAAAACCTTAGGCCTGTTCGCCACCATTCTCGGCGCCCTGTACGGCGGCGTCCTGATGCAGCGGCTGACGCTGTTTCGGGCACTGCTCATTTTCGGTTTGCTGCAGGGGGTCTCTAACGCCGGCTACTGGCTGCTGTCGATTACCGATAAGCACCTCTATTCCATGGCGACCGCGGTATTCTTTGAAAACCTGTGCGGGGGAATGGGGACGGCGGCATTTGTCGCGCTGCTGATGACGCTATGTAATAAGTCGTTCTCCGCCACCCAGTTCGCGCTGCTCTCGGCGCTCTCTGCGGTCGGTCGCGTATACGTTGGGCCGATTGCCGGCTGGTTTGTCGAGGCTCACGGCTGGTCGACCTTCTATCTCTTCTCTGTCGTTGCAGCGGTGCCGGGGATTGCCCTATTGCTGCTGTGCCGGCAAACGCTTGAGCATACCCAACGCACCGCAAGCTTTATGCCGCGTAGTGAGTTCCCGCAGGCCTATGCGCTGGCGCTGGGGATCCTGACTCTGGGCTGCCTGCTGCTCGCGGTGTGGCTGGCGCTGCTGATCCTCAACGCGCTGGATTATACGTCGTTCTCCTTCCTGTCCGGCCTGCTGGAGGTTGCCGCGCTCACCGCCGTCGGCGGGATTTTGTTCGGCGGCCTGCTTGACTATCTGGCGCTGCGTAAAACCCGCCTGATTTAAGGATCCAGCATCATTATTAGCCGTTGTAATTACGAAACGTAATTATAACGGCTTATTAACGCTTTTATATTGTCCGCCGCGCTATTTGTTGTTTTGTGCGTTTTTGATTTCTGGAAATTATTGACAGTTTTCGTTCGATTCTTTAAATAATTTAACCGATTCAGCTCCGGGGATTTTATTTTTCGTTTTCACAATGTCTTTTATTTGATAATTAAATGTTAAACAATTGTTCTAATTTGTGGGTGGTTATGCCCATTAGCCGCTAAGCACTCCTTTTCTTATCCCTTTCGTTATCAATCCCGCGAAAATCAGGCTTTGCAAGCGATTAAGTAACACTACGTTACATATGTGACAAACCAAGCAGAAGCCGCTAACACAGAACTGACAGAGATCCAATCATGTTTACAGTAATGCAACCTTACCGTAAAATGCCCATACACTTTAAACGCCACCAGATCCCGTGGAATTGAGGTCGTTCAATGAGACTCAGGAAATACAATAAAAGTTTGGGATGGATGTCATTAATCGCAGGTACTGTATTACTCAGTGGTTGTGATTCTGCACTCCTTGACCCAAAAGGACAGATTGGACTGGAGCAACGCTCTTTGATTCTGACGGCCTTCGGCCTGATGATGATTGTCGTTATTCCCGCCGTCTTGATGGCAGTAGGATTTGCCTGGAAGTATCGCGCGAGCAATAAAGATGCGAAGTATAGCCCGAACTGGTCACACTCCAACAAAGTGGAAGCTGTGGTCTGGACGGTACCTATTCTGATCATCCTGTTCCTGGCCGTTCTGACCTGGAAAACCACTCACGCACTGGAGCCAAGCAAACCGCTTGTCCATGACGAGAAGCCAATCACCATCGAAGTCGTATCGATGGACTGGAAATGGTTCTTTATCTATCCGGAACAGGGTATTGCTACCGTTAACGAAATCGCCTTCCCGGCGAACGTACCGGTACACTTCAAAGTGACCTCTAACTCGGTGATGAACTCGTTCTTTATTCCGCGCTTAGGTAGCCAGATTTATGCAATGGCCGGTATGCAGACTCAGCTGCACCTCATTGCTGACGAAGCTGGTACTTATGACGGTATCTCCGCTAGCTACAGTGGCCCGGGCTTCTCAGGTATGAAGTTCAAAGCGATTGCCACCCCGGATCGGGCGACTTTCGATCAGTGGGTTGCAAAAGCGAAACAGTCTCCGAACTCCATGGACTCCATGGCCGCGTTCGAGAAAGTGGCTGTGCCTAGCGAATACAACAAAGTGGAATATTTCTCTAACGTGAAACCGGATCTGTTCAAAGATGTTGTGAACAAATTCATGTCTCACGAGAGCATGAACATGTCTAAACCTGAAGGCGAGCACGCTGCTCACGACGGGATGGAAGGCATGGACATGAGCCACGCGGAAACCGCTCACTAAGGGGCCGAGGAAGAAAACGATGTTCGGAAAACTTACACTGGATGCAGTGCCCTACCACGAACCTATTATCGTGGTAACGGTGGCTGCGATTATCATTGGGGGACTGGCGCTTCTGGCAGCCATCACTTACTTCGGTAAGTGGTCCTACCTATGGAACGAGTGGCTGACTTCTGTCGACCACAAACGTCTCGGTATCATGTACGTTATCGTGGCAATCGTCATGCTGCTGCGTGGCTTTGCTGACGCCATCATGATGCGTAGCCAGCAGGTGCTGGCTTCGGCCGGGGAAGCCGGCTTCCTGCCGCCTCATCACTACGATCAGATCTTTACCGCCCACGGCGTTATCATGATCTTCTTCGTGGCGATGCCGTTTGTTATCGGTCTGATGAACCTGGTGGTTCCGCTTCAGCTCGGCGCGCGCGACGTAGCCTTCCCGTTCCTCAACAACCTGAGCTTCTGGTTCACCGTTGTGGGCGTGATTCTGGTTAACCTGTCTCTGGGCGTTGGTGAGTTCGCGCAGACCGGTTGGCTGGCCTATCCGCCGCTGTCGGGAATTGAGTACAGTCCTGGCGTAGGGGTTGATTACTGGATTTGGGCGCTGCAGCTCTCAGGTATCGGTACTACCCTGACCGGTATTAACTTCTTCGTGACCATTATCAAGATGCGCGCCCCGGGCATGACCATGTTCAAGATGCCGGTATTCTCCTGGGCATCTCTGTGCGCTAACATCCTGATTATCGCCTCGTTCCCAATTCTGACCGTCACCATCGCGCTGCTGACCCTGGATCGTTACCTGGGCACCCATTTCTTTACCAACGATATGGGTGGCAACATGATGATGTACATCAACCTGATTTGGGCCTGGGGTCACCCGGAAGTGTACATCCTGGTTCTGCCGGTGTTCGGGGTCTTCTCCGAAATCGCCGCGACCTTCTCGCGTAAGCGTCTGTTCGGTTACACCTCTCTGGTATGGGCAACCGTCTGTATTACCGTTCTGTCGTTCATCGTTTGGCTGCACCACTTCTTCACCATGGGTGCTGGCGCGAACGTAAACGCCTTCTTCGGTATTACTACCATGATTATCGCGATCCCGACCGGGGTTAAGATCTTCAACTGGCTGTTCACCATGTATCAGGGTCGCATCGTCTTCAACTCGGCGATGATGTGGACTATCGGCTTTATCGTGACCTTCTCCGTAGGTGGGATGACCGGCGTGCTGCTGGCGGTACCGGGCGCGGACTTCGTTCTGCACAACAGCCTGTTCCTGATTGCGCACTTCCATAACGTTATCATCGGCGGCGTAGTGTTCGGTTGCTTCGCAGGTCTGACCTACTGGTGGCCGAAAGCCTTTGGCTTCACCCTGAACGAAACCTGGGGCAAACGCGCTTTCTGGTTCTGGATCATCGGCTTCTTCGTGGCGTTTATGCCGCTGTACGTGCTGGGCTTCATGGGTATGACCCGTCGTCTGAGCCAGCAGATCGATCCGCAGTTCCACCCGATGCTGGTTATTGCAGCTTGCGGTGCGGCGCTGATCGCCTGCGGTATTCTGTGCCAGCTGATTCAGTTCTACGTGTCTATTCGCGACCGCGATCAGAACCGCGACCTGACCGGTGACCCGTGGGGTGGCCGTACGCTGGAGTGGGCAACCTCTTCTCCACCGCCGTTCTACAACTTCGCTATCGTTCCTCAGGTTCACGAACGTGATGCCTTCTGGGAAATGAAAGAGAAAGGTGAAGCGTACAAACAGCCTGCTCACTATGAAGAAATTCATATGCCGAAAAACAGCGGCGCCGGCATCGTGATTGCCGCCTTCGCTACGGTATTTGGTTTCGCCATGATCTGGCATATCTGGTGGATGGCGATCGCCAGCTTCATCGGCATCGTAGCGACCTGGATTATTAAGAGCTTTGACGAGGACGTGGATTACTACGTACCGGTTGCAGAAGTCGAAAAACTGGAAAAACAGCATTTCGATGAGATTAACAAAGCAGGGCTGAAAAATGGCAACTGATACTCTTGCGCATACTGCCCACGCGCATGAACACGGGCACCATGATACAGGACCGATGAAGGTATTCGGTTTCTGGATCTACCTGATGAGCGACTGCATTATCTTCGCTACGCTGTTTGCTACCTATGCCGTTCTAGTGAACGGCACGGCCGGCGGACCGACGGGCAAAGATATTTTCGAACTGCCGTTCGTTCTGGTTGAAACCGCACTGCTGCTGTTCAGCTCCATCACCTACGGCATGGCGGCTATCGCCATGTACAAAAACAACAAAAGCCAGGTGGTTTCCTGGCTGGCGTTGACCTGGTTGTTTGGCGCCGGATTTATCGGGATGGAAATCTATGAATTCCATCACCTGATCATGGAAGGCTTTGGTCCGGATCGTAGTGGCTTCCTGTCCGCGTTCTTCGCGCTGGTCGGCACCCACGGTCTGCACGTGACCTCCGGTCTTATCTGGATGGCGGTGCTGATGTTCCAGGTTTCACGTCGTGGCCTGACCAGCACTAACCGCACGCGTATCCTGTGCCTGAGCCTGTTCTGGCACTTCCTGGACGTCGTGTGGATCTGCGTGTTCTCGGTTGTCTATCTGATGGGGGCGATGTAATGAGTCATTCTACCGATCATAGCGGCGCTTCTCACGGCAGCGTGAAGAGCTACATGACAGGATTTATCCTGTCCATCATCCTGACGGTCATTCCGTTCGCCATGGTGATGAGTGGCTCCGCCTCGCATGCGGTTATCCTTGGCACCATTCTGGTGACCGCTGTGGTGCAGATCGTGGTACACCTCGTGTACTTCCTGCATATGAACAGCAAGTCCGATGAAGGTTGGAACCTGACCGCATTTATCTTCACCGTAATCATCATTGCGATCGTGGTTGTCGGCTCCATCTGGATTATGTGGAACCTGAACTACAACATGATGATGCACTAAGAGCGGCGAGTATGTTTAAGCAATACCTGCAAGTAACGAAACCAGGCATTATTTTTGGCAACCTGATCTCCGTGATCGGCGGTTTCCTGCTGGCCTCCAAAGGCCACATCGACTATCCGCTGTTCGTCTGGACGCTCCTTGGAGTATCCCTGGTGGTCGCCTCGGGTTGTGTATTCAACAACTACATCGACCGGGACATCGATCGTAAGATGGAACGGACGAAAAACCGGGTGCTGGTCAAAGGGCTGATCTCGCCAGAAGCTTCGCTGGTGTACGCCACCTTGCTGGGTATTGCTGGCTTCATGCTGCTGTGGTTCGGCGCTAACCCGCTGGCCTGCTGGCTGGGGGTGATGGGGTTCGTGGTTTATGTCGGCGTCTACAGCCTGTACATGAAACGCCACTCCGTCTACGGCACGCTGATTGGCTCACTCTCCGGCGCTGCGCCGCCGGTGATTGGCTACTGCGCGGTCACCGGTGATTTCGACAGCGGTGCGGCTATCCTGCTGGCTATCTTTAGCCTGTGGCAGATGCCTCACTCCTACGCCATCGCGATTTTCCGCTTTAAGGATTATCAGGCGGCGAATATTCCGGTGCTGCCGGTGGTGAAAGGCATTTCGGTCGCCAAAAACCATATTACGCTGTACATCGTCGCCTTTGCCGTGGCAACCCTGATGCTCTCGCTGGGCGGCTACGCCGGGTATAAATACCTGGTCGTGGCGGCAGCGGTCAGCGTCTGGTGGCTGGGCATGGCGCTGCGTGGCTATAAAGTGGCCGATGATAAAGTCTGGGCGCGTAAGCTGTTCGTCTTTTCTATCGTCGCCATCACCGCGCTGTCCGTGATGATGTCCGTTGACTTTATGGTGCCGGATTCACATAGTCTGCTGGCTTACGTGAGATAATTACGCACTCCCGCACGATCTAAAGCCCCGTATTTACGGGGCTTTTTCTTTCCTGTTTCATCATCGCTTTCTTTCTCATTTCATACTTCCCTCCCCTCCCCCGTCGCTTTCCCACTATCTTTCATATCAAAAAATGAGGAAAAATTGAGCCAGCACACACCGGGCATCACTCGCGCCGCACGGTCCTGCGATGCTACCTTTCGCCGGGGCTCTTGCCCCTTTGGGAAATAATCACTACAAGGAATTGCAATGAAAGAGTTAACACTGAACGAAATGGAGTATATCTCCGGTGGCTTTAATCTGTTCGGCGCAGCCAGCGGCTTCGCCAGCTTTGTCGCCAACTCTGGCGTCGGCTTCACCTCTTTTGTTCTGACCTCCGGCACCGCATTTGCCTCCTTCGTCGGCGACAGCGCGATGGCGTTTGGTTCCTTCCTGACCGGACAGTCAAACTGGGAAACCTTTGTGACCGCCGGAAAGGAAAACTGGGGAAGCTTTGTTAACACCGCCGGCAACAGCTGGAATACTTTCGTGAATAACGCGGCCAGCGACTGGAACACCTTTCTGACCAAAGCGTCGGCCTAAGCGACGTCTATCTTAGGGCAGCGCCACTGGCTGCCCTGTTTAACCCACCAGCATCGCCTGCGCGCTGTAGAGCAGATCGAGGTGATCGCGGCATAACGCTTCCAGCGAAGTGCGCGATTGATGACTGGTCAGACTCAGCGCCCCCCACCAGGTCCCTTCTCTGTCGGTTAACGGCACCGCCAGCACCAGCATGCCAATCTCAAACTCCTGCTCAATGGTGGCGTATCCCTGGCGCCGTACCTGGGCGATTTTCTCCATCAGCGACGCGATATCGGTCACCGTATAGGGGGTACGTTGTTCCCGGGTTATGCGCTGCAGGACGGTCTCACACTCTGCTTCCGGCAGCGAAGCCAGCCACAATCGCCCCCCGGCGGTACAGAAAATGGGCACCCGCTCCCCAAGCCGCACCGACGTAGAGTTGAACGGCGTATGCCGACTGCGGGCGATATAGACCAGTTCATCTTCATCCACCACCCCCACCGAGGCGTGCTCTTCGGTCCGGCTGGCGATGTATTCGACAATCGGCCGTACCATGCGAGGAAACTGCGCCGAATCGACATAGGCCTGGCCAAGCCGCAGCGTCTTTGGGGTAAGCCAGTAATAGCGCCCGTCGGTTTGCAGATAGCGCTCATGCAGGAGCGTCAGCAGAAAACGTCGCGCGGCGCTTTGCGTCAGGCCGCTCATTTTCGCCGTCTGGGCGACGGTGAGCTTTGGGCAGGTTTTGGAAAAAAGCTGAATTAGCGCCAGCCCTTTTTGTAAACCGACGATCAGATCGCGTGGATGAATGGTGTTTTGCATATTCGCTCACATTTTTGCAACATCATTATCGATTTCCTGCGATTATCGCAGCGTTCGTGCGATTAACAACCGACATGTCCGAATTCTGCGTTGTCGCTCCCAGCTTCCACTGAAATACTTTCACAACATTCATTTAACAAATGAGGTTTGAAATGGTCAGTGGAACTACCCAGGTTGTCGCCGTGATTGGTCATCCGATCGCCCAGGTGAAATCGCCAGATAACTTCAACCGCTACTTTGCCGAACAGCACATGGACAGCGTCATGATCCCGGTGGATATCGTCCCGGACGCGGTGGCCGCCTACCTCAACGCCCTGCGCGGCTGGCAGAACATGACCGGCGTGCTGGTGACGGTGCCGCATAAACAACGCGCCGCCGCGCTGGTCGACGACCTCACGCCGCGCGCCCGCCGACTCAACGCCGTCAATGTGATCCGCAAGCTGGCGGATGGCCGCCTGCAGGGCGATATGTTGGACGGCGTCGGCTTTCAGCTCGCCGCCGAGGCGCAGGGCTTTCAGCCGGCAGGTAAGCAGGCGCTGCTCTCCGGTTGCGGCGGCGTCGGCAGCGCCATCGCCTGGGGACTGTGCGAGGCGGGGATCCGTCGGCTGGCCCTGCACGATCAAACCCCGGCCACCCGGCAGCGCCTGCATGACCTTCTGGCTGAGGCCTTTCCGGCGGTGCAACTGAGCGCGCTGCCAGACACCCTTTACGGCCTCGATCTACTGGTTAATGGCTCACCGGCCGGCATGGCCGGATTTGATGAGCTGCCTCTACCGCAGGCGCTTCTGGATACGCTCGACAGCGCCACTCATGTGGCCGACGTTGTCACCGCCCCGGTGATGACGCCGTTGCTCACTTTCGCCGCCGCACGTGGTTGCAAAGTACAGACCGGGCCGGAAATGGCGCTGGCGCAGATGAGGCTGATGGGCCAGTTTATCGGCGCCATCCCGCAGGCGCAGGGAGCGGCGGCATGAAGAGCTGGGATGTGATCGTCATCGGCAGCGGCGCGGCCGGTTTTGCCGCCGCGGTCACCGCCTGCTGTAAAGGGCTGTCGGTGCTGATGCTGGAGAAAGCCGGCCAGTTCGGCGGCACCTCGGCCATCTCCGGCGGCGCCGTGTGGCTGCACGATACCGACCAGGCGCGCGCCGAGGGCAAAAGCGGTAGCGCCGAGGCGATGAAAACCTACCTGCGAACCATTATCGGCGAGGGCCAGTACCGCGAAGATCTTGCCGAAGCGTTTGTCAGCGCCGGGCGGGAGGCGCTGGCCTTTCTCGAGCGTGAGGGGGCAGTAAAGTACAGCCTGCGTCCGCTCTCGCCCGATTACTATCCGGATGAACCCGGCGCAGTCGACGTCGGGCGCGCGCTGGAGGTGGTGGAGTATGACGGCCGTGAACTGGGGGACGCGTTTCGCGACCTGCGTTCGCCGCCGCCGGGGATGCTGCTGTTTGGCGGGATGATGGTCAACCGCGTCGATATTCAACATTTTCTCGACATGCGCCGCTCGCTGCGCTCCCTGGCCCATTGCACCCGGCTGCTGCTGCGCTATGCCCGCGACCGGGTGAAGTACCCTCGCGGTACCCGCCTGGCGATGGGCAATGCGCTGATTGCCCGCATGGCGACTACGGCGCTGCGTAAAGGCATGAACCTGCGGCTGAATGTCAATGTTCTGACGCTGTGCGAAACGCAAGGCGCGGTCCGCGGGGTGGAGATTGAGTTTCAGGGGCAAAGAGAGACGCTGCACGCCCGCCGCGGGGTGGTGCTGGCCGCAGGCGGCTTCGCCGCGGGCGCGCTGGCGGCGCGCTATCGGCCGCACACCCGCGAGCATTTCACCATGTCGCCGCCGGCCAACGATGGCGCCGCGCTGCATCTCGCGGCGGCGCTTAACGCTCGCGAGGGAGCCGATCGGGCCTCCAACTTTTTCTGGGCGCCGGTATCGGTGCTGACCCGGGCCGACGGCAGCGAGGAGCGCTTCCCCCATCTGGTAACCGATCGCGCAAAACCGGGCGTGATTGCCGTCAATCAGCGGGCGGTACGCTTCGTCAACGAGTCCAGTTCCTATCACCATTTCGCCAGCGCAATGCAGGATGCAGCGGAAAATGCCCCCTGTTTTTTACTCTGCGACGCCCAGGCGATGAAGCGTTATGGCCTCGGACTGGCGCGCCCGGCGCCGGTCAATAATGACGCCCTGGTCGCCGCTGGCTATCTGCACAAAGCCGATACCCTGGCCGCGCTGGCGCAACAGCTTGGTCTGGATGCCCAAACCCTGAGCGAGACGGTAGCCCGCTACAACCGCGACGCCGCGCAGGGCGTGGATCGGGAATTTGCTAAAGGCGGCAACAGCTATAACCGGGCGATGGGCGATCCGGGCCATCAGCCTGACGCCTGTAATGCCCCCCTGCTCAGCGCGCCGTTCTATGCCATCAAACTTTATACCGGCGATCTGGGGACCTCACGGGGCCTGGTCACCACCGCCGATGCCCAGGTCGTCAATACCCAAGGAAACCCCATCCCGGGGCTGTACGCGGTGGGAAACGACATGGATTCGCTGATGGCCGGCACCTATCCGGGCCCCGGCATCACCCTCGGCCCGGGGCTGACGTTTGGCTATCTCGCCGCCTGCCATCTGGCACAACACTCCACCCACTAATCAGGAAAACATCATGATCTACGAAAAACGCACGTACACCATCAATCCGCTGAAAATGGCCGACTGGCTGGCGCTGTACCAAAGCGATGCCCTGGCGGTGCAAACCGACCATCTCGGCCAGCTGATCGGCTTCTTTTTTACCGAGATCGGCGTGGTCAATCAGGTAGTGCACATCTGGGCTTATGAAAGCCTGGACGATCGTCTGGTGCGCCGCGCGCGGATGGCCCAGGACGAACGCTGGCAGACCTTCTCGCGTAAAAATCGCGAACTGGCCGCCGTGGAACGCCTCGAGTCGGTGCTGATGCGCCCCACCGCTTTTTCACCTCTGCAGTAAGGAGTCCAACATGAGCGGGCCTGTGAAGGTGGATGTGCTGGTGGTCGGCTCCGGCGCCGCGGGGCTCTCTGCCGCGNNCGGCGCCAGCGTCATGGTGGCGGAGAAAGCGTCAGTGCTCGGCGGAACCAGCGCCTGGTCCGGCGGCTGGCTGTGGATCCCCCGCAACCCGCTGGCGCGGGCGGAGGGCATCGACGAAGCAGCCGACGCGCCGCTGACCTATCTGCAGCATGAGATGGGGGGCGAAGCCGCCGATATTCGTCTGCAAACCTTCCTGCGTTACGGGCCGGAGATGGTGGAATTTTTCCATCAGCGGACGGCGGTGCAGTTTCTCTCGGGCAGCGCCATGCCGGACTTTCACCCGTCGCCGGGTGCGGCGAGCGGNNGCTCCATCGCCTGCGTCCGCCGCTGGAGACCATTAGCCTGGGCGGGATGGGCATCGCCGGCGGCGCGGATATGGCGCATTTTTTCAATGCCACCCGCTCGCCGCGCTCCGCGCTGTATGCTGCCCGCCGCCTGCTGCGCCACGGCTGGCAGCGGCTACGCGCCGGACGGGGGCAGCATCTGGTCAATGGCAATGCGCTGGTCGCCCGTCTGCTGCGATCCGCCCTCGACGCCGGCGTGCGTTTTCAGCTCAATGCCCCGGTGGTCCGGCTGCTGCAGGGTCCGCCGGGCGTGTCCGGCGCGGTGCTGCGCAGCGACGGCGGGGAGATTCACGTCGAAGCTGGCGCCGTGGTGCTGGCCTGCGGCGGTTTTCCCCACGATCGCCAGCGGCTGGCGCAGGTGGTGCCTCACGCTGCGGAGGGTTACGGCCATTTCTCCGCCGCACCGCCGGACAATCAGGGCGAGGGGATCAGGCTTGGCGAATCCGTCGGCGGCCAGTTCGACACTTCCCTGCGCCACCCGCTGGCCTGGGCGCCGGTGTCCCGCGTCACTCTGGCCAGCGGCCAGCAGCTAATGTTTCCTCATCTGGTGGAGCGCGCCAAACCCGGGGTGATCGCCGTCCTGCCCAACGGCAAACGTTTTGTTAACGAGGCCGACTCTTATCATGACTTTATCGCCGCCCTGCTGGCGGCCACACCCGCGGGCGACACGCCGCAGGCCTGGCTGCTGGCCGATCGTCGCGCGCTGCGTCGCTACGGCCTGGGCCACGCCAGACCGTTCCCGTTCACTCCCACCGCCTGGCTGCGTACCGGCTATCTGCAGCGAGGAAACACCCTGGCGGAGCTGGCGAAGCAGTGCGCTATCGACGCCAATGCGCTGGCGGAAACCGTTGAACGCTTTAACCACTTCGCCAGCGCTGGCGAAGACGTCGATTTTCACCGCGGGGCATCAGCCTATAACCGCGCCCAGGGTGACCATCAGGTGACGCTCGGACCGCTGCGCGAAGGGCCGTTCTACGCGGTGCGCATTCTGCCCGGCTCGCTGGGCACCTTCAGCGGATTGCAAACCGACGAACACGCCCGGGTGCTGGATGATCAGCAGCAGCCGATACCGGGTCTGTACGCCATCGGCAACGACATGTCGAGCGTGATGCGCGGCTATTACCCCAGCGGAGGGATCACCCTCGGGCCCGCCATGACCTTCGGC